>DPVV01000531.1:0-4398 GCA_003526525.1 Lachnoclostridium phytofermentans
TAAGCATTATAAAAAAGAATGCGACATCTTGGAAATTACCTTACCCAAAACTGATAAGATTCCAGCGGTACGTTTTGATGAGGCAAAGAAGTTGGTTTCAGAAAAATATGACCGTAAGATAAAAAATCCGTTTGACCTAGAGCCGGAAGAAGAAGTCTTAATTGGACGTTATTTTAAAGAAGAATGTGATTCAGACTTTGTATTTGTTACTCATTATCCTTCGAAGAAACGACCATTTTATGCGATGGATGACCCAAGTGATAAAAAGTTTACTCTAAGTTTTGATTTGCTGTTTAAAGGGATGGAAATAACTACTGGCGGTCAAAGAATCCATAATTATGAAGAACAGGTAGCAAAGATGGAAGACCGTGGTATGAATATAGCGGACTTTGAACATTATCTTTTGATTCATAAACATGGAATGCCACCACATGGAGGATTAGGAATCGGGTTAGAACGTTTGACGATGCGTTTACTAGACGAAGCTAATGTAAGAGAAACTACGTTATTCCCGAGGGATGTATCGCGATTAGAGCCGTAAATGATATGAGATGTTTCGCATCGAAAAATATGAGTTGTAATAAGAAAGGAGAATTACATGGATATCACAGATAAAACCATAGAATATGTTTCAGCATTGGCAAAGCTTAGTTTACAGCCAGAGGAAAAAGAAAAGGCGAAGAAAGATATCGGTAATATTTTAGGGTATATTGATAAAATGAAGGAATTAAATACGGATGGAATAGAATCCATGTCACATGTGCGTTCTATGAAGAATGTATTTCGTGAAGATGTGGTTACGAATGAAGAGAATCGCGAAGAACTTCTTAAGAATGCACCAAAACAAATGGATGGCTGCTTTATGGTTCCAAAAACCGTAGATTAGTGAAGAGAACAGTAAAAGTGAAAGATAAACCTTTCACCTTACAAGTTTGTGTCTGAACTGCAGCCACATACTTGATGGTACGCATTGTCTTGCAAGCAAGACAAAAGTAGCGCAGAAAAGAGGTAAAACATGGAGATTACAAAATTAACTGCCATAGAGCTTTCGAAAAAGATCAAACAAAAAGAACTCTCGGTAGAGGAAGCAGTGATAGCTTCGCTCACTGCGATAAAAAAAAGGGAGCCTTATTATCATAGTTATATTACTGTTAATGAAGAAGATGCCCTAGCACAGGCGAGAAAAATCCAAACTGCAATAGAAGCAGGAAACTTTGCCGATTCCCCTCTTGCAGGAGTACCAATTGCAATCAAGGATAATATTTGTGTAAAAGGTATGCCGACCACTTGTGCCTCTAAGATGTTAGAGGATTTTATACCTCCTTATAATGCTTCTGTAATAGAACGGTTAAAAGATGCGGGAGCTATCATTCTTGGTAAGACAAATATGGATGAATTTGCGATGGGGAGTACGACAGAAACCTCCTATTTTGGAGTCACCAAGAATCCTTGGAATACAGAATGTGTTCCAGGAGGTTCCAGCGGTGGTTCAGCGGCAGCTGTTGCAGCAGAAGAAGCATTTGTTGCTTTGGGTACTGACACTGGAGGTTCTATTAGGCAGCCAAGTGCTTTCTGTGGTGTGACTGGAATAAAGCCAACGTATGGAACGGTATCCAGATATGGATTAGTTTCTTATGCTTCTTCCCTTGATCAGATAGGTCCAATGGCTCGTAGTGTATCCGATTGTGCTGCAACACTTCAAATCATATCTGGTGCTGATGATAAAGATTCTACTTGTGTGAAGACAGCTTCTTATGATTATGTAAGTGCATTAAGGTCAGATGTTAGAGGCTTAAGGATAGGAATACCAAGAGGATATTTCACGGAAGGCCTCGATGACGAGGTTAAAAAGAGTGTATTAGATGCAGCAGCTTTTTTTAAGGAACAGGGAGCGATAGTAGAAGAATTTGATTTGGATGCAATAGAATATGCGACACCAGCTTACTATGTCATTGCATCTGCTGAGGCTAGTTCCAACCTTTCCAGATACGATGGTGTAAAATATGGATATCGAACTGCTGATTTTGATGGCTTACAAGAGTTATATAAAAAGACGAGAAGCGAAGGCTTTGGTGAGGAAGTAAAGCGCAGAATGATGATAGGAGCTTTTGTATTAAGCTCTGGACATTATGATGCTTATTATAACAAAGCACTAAAAGTGAGAGCCTTGATAAAGCAAAGCTTTGACCGTGCATTTGAACGATTTGATATTATACTTGGACCAACAACTCCGGTGGCATCACGAAAACTTGGACAGAGTTTATTTAACCCTGTGAAAATGTTCCTTGGTGATATCTACACAGTTTCTGTTAATTTGGCAGGTTTACCAGCAATTAGCTTACCATGTGGGTTAAGTCAGGATGGTATTCCATCTAAAAATTCAGATGTTATTCCATCTAAAAATTCAGATGGTATTCCATCTAAAAATTCAGATGGAATGCCAATTGGATTACAATTAATCGGAAAACCTTTTGGAGAAAAAGACATTATAAGAGCTGCGTATACTTTGGAACAGTCAAAAACATATCTACGCCCAAAGTTAAGTGATTAAATGGTGTGAATGTGCCAGTGAGGAAATAGGGTTGAGAAATAGAAGACATTTTTCAACATCTTAATTTGTATGCGTGCTATAGCGCGCGGATAGGAGTTAGTGTGAAAACAGAAAGCGATTTTCACACTTCTTATTAAAGCAGTATTCAATCTGCAAGCAGATTGAATATGCATGGGTGTTAGTTTGAAAATCAAGATTTTTCGAATTTGTGGTATTGCTCAAATTCGCAGGATTGAAACTGAACGGAGGATAGTATGAAAGCATATGAAACCGTCATCGGGCTCGAAGTTCATGTTGAGCTCGCAACGAAATCTAAAATATTTTGTGGTTGTACCACACAGTTTGGTGGAGAAGTTAATACACATTGTTGTCCCGTATGCATGGGGATGCCAGGAGCTTTACCAGTGTTAAATAAAAAGGTTGTAGAGTTTGCAATCGCAGCAGGCCTTGCTATGAATTGTGAGATAACAAAAAACTGTAGGTTTGATCGTAAGAATTATTTTTATCCGGATTTACCAAAGGCTTACCAGGTATCTCAGCTTTATCTGCCAATCTGTAGAGATGGTAGCATTGAAATAGAAGTGGATGGTGTAAAGAAAAGCATTGGAATTCATGAAATTCATATGGAAGAAGATGCTGGAAAGCTTGTACACGACCCTTGGGAGGACTGCACCTTAGTTGATTATAACCGTGGTGGAGTACCACTCATTGAAATTGTTAGTGAACCTGATATGCGCAGTGCAGAAGAAGTCATTGCTTATCTCGAAAAATTAAAGTTAATTCTACAGTATCTAGGTGTATCCGATTGTAAGATGCAAGAGGGGTCCCTTCGTGCAGATATTAACTTATCGATAAGGGAAGTCGGCGAAACAAAATTTGGTACTCGAACCGAGATGAAGAATATGAACTCTTTCAAGGCGATTGCTCGTGCAATTGAGGGAGAAAGAAAGCGACAAATAGAAGTTCTTGAAGATGGAAAGAAAGTGATACAGGAAACAAGACGCTGGGATGATAACAAAGATACAAGTTTTGCGATGAGAAGCAAAGAGGACGCCCAGGACTATCGTTATTTTCCAGACCCTGATTTAGCTCCGATGGAAATCAGTGAGGAATGGCTTAATGAGATTAAGAGTAGAGAGCCAGAGCTTAGAGATGCAAAGATGCTTCGCTATGTTAAGGATTATGAGATTCCGGAATATGATGCTGGGATTATAACAGGTTCCAAAAATCTTGCAGATATTTTCGAAGCTACGGTTTCTTTATGCAATAAACCAAAGGAAGTAAGTAATTGGTTAATGGTTGAAACGATGCGTTTGTTAAAAGAATCGGAACAAGAAGCAGAAGAGCTAAAACTTTCTCCAACTAAATTTTCAAGTCTCATTGATTTAATTGATGCTGGGAAAATTAATCGTACCATTGCAAAGGAAGTTTTTGAACAAATCTTTAAGTCAGACGTTGATCCAAAAACTTATATCGAGGAGCAAGGGCTTTCTATGGTGAGTGACGATGGTTTACTTCGTAGTATTGTAGAACAAATCCTAAAAGACAATGAACAGTCTGTATCGGACTACAAGAATGGAAAAGAAAAGGCTTTTATTTACTTAGTAGGACAAACCATGAAGGCAATGAAAGGGAAAGCAAATCCAAGTGTTATCAATGAAATCTTACGTGAGCTTTTATCCAAAGTTTAATTGTGTTTGTTGCAAAGCTTATGTAGTATTGACTGTAAAGCTTATTTAATATTGGTTGCAAAGCTTATTTAATATTGACTGTAAAGCTTATTTAATATTGGTTGCAAAGCTTATTTAATATTGGCTGCAAAGCATATTTAATATTGGTTGCAAAGC
>DPVV01000531.1:4718-4870 GCA_003526525.1 Lachnoclostridium phytofermentans
TCTTGCAAGCAAGACAATAAGCAGCGCAGAAATGAGAGGATTTATGCTGGAAAAAAGGAGAGAGAAAAGGATAGATGTAACGCTTTTTTTGAAGATTTCTACTTTATTTAAACAAGATAATGTATTAGTTCATAACATTGATGCTCCAATAA
>DPVV01000533.1:0-3440 GCA_003526525.1 Lachnoclostridium phytofermentans
TCGGATTATAAGTGACAATTTTATATTTGATATTTCGGAAAAGATATTATTTTATAATGATGAACAAATTAAGTTGACCAAAAGTGAATATGAAATATGCGAATTCTTAATAAAAAATAAAAGACAGGTATTTTCACTTGAGCAGTTAATTGAGAAAGTGTTTGGATTTGATTCTGAAAGTGATTGCAGTGCCATTAGAGAACATATAAAAAATATTAGAGCTAAACTAAAACAATGTGATAAGCAACCAATTGAAACAGTTTGGGGGATAGGTTATAAATGGAACTTATAAAAAATAAAACCAATACACTATTTTGGATGTTTATTAAGCAATTATTATGGCTTTCTGCTTATATTCTGATTGAGATTTTTACATTTATTTTATTGTTTAATATAGGACTTAACAATGGATTTATTTTACCAGCAAATTATTCCGAACACTATTTTGAAATAAATAAAAATATAATTTCTAACAGTGAACCTTTTGATAAATCATTAATACCATTTACTTGTAAATATGGATTATTTGATTTTGATGGAAATTATTTATCAGGGGATTTTAGTGAAGAAGTTGTAGATGATGCAAAAGTGTTTATCAAAGATCCAAAAGAATCTAACAATCTATTTATACTGATTGAAAGAGCGAATGAATATTGTGTTGTTCAGTATGATATTTCTGCACATTTTTCATCTAATATTCTGCATAAACTTTTCCCTAAGCTTGAGCTAATGTATCTAATGTTATTCTTTACAATTTTTGTTGCTATTGTTATAAATAATGCATTGAATTTTGGTAGAAAGTTAAAAAAGGAACTGAAACCAGTACTAGAAGAAATAAGTCAGATTCAAAATAGAGAACTTAATGTGGAACGAAAAAATTCTAAAATTACTGAGTTTAATGATATCTTATTATCACTTTACGATATGGAAACAGCATTGTCACAATCTTTAAAGAAGGAATGGGAAACTGAACAGAAAAGAAAAAGTAATATCTCAGCTCTTGCGCATGATATTAAAACGCCGCTTACTATAATAAAGGGTAATTCAGAACTAATTTTGGAAGAAAATAATATAGCTGAGATGTACCAGCTTGCTGATATAATCAATAGTAACTCTGATAAAATAGAAAGATATATAAAATTACTGATTGATTAGACAAATAATAGTTTAACAGCTGGCAATGAAGAACAGGTTGCTTTAACTATGATTATAGATGGTATTATGAAAGAAAGTACAGTTATCTGTAACTTAAAAGGTATAGAACTTATAACGCATAATAAAGTATCTGAAGCTGACATCATTCTTAATAGAGATTTAGTTGAAAGAGCAGTATTAAACCTTATTAAGAATGCAGTAGAACATACTAATTCAAGAAAAATGATTAAGCTTTATTTTGAATGTCTGGAAAACAAACTTGTTATATCCGTTGAAGATTTCGGAAAAGGTTTTACCAGTGAGGCCTTAAAATATGCAAAAAATCAATTTTACACGGAAAAGTCCGAACGAAGCGAAGAACATTACGGACTAGGAATGTATTTTGCTAGCAATGTTGCAGAAAAATATAATGGTAGCATAACTTATTATAATAAGCCAGATCAAACAGGAGCTATGGTTGTTTTTGAAATTAGAATTGTGTTTTGTTAAAGTTACAGGCTAGCATAATGCTAGCCTGTTTTTAAATCTATAACATCGACATTAAACTTGTAACTTAACTTTCGATTTTGACACTTAAGTATACAATCTAATTTGATACTCGATATATATTCTACTTATTCATCCTCATCATTATCATTTTTATCAACTGGATACATCTTAGCAAGTCCACCTTCTGAGGTTTCCTTGTAATGATTGAGCATGTCTTTTCCAGTTTGGTACATTGTTGCTATAACCATATCAAAGGAGATTTTTCTGGTATCCGCAAGAAAGTTTGCTAAACTTAAAGCATTAATTGCACGCATGGCTGCTACTGCATTTCGCTCAATGCATGGAATTTGCACCATACCTTTTATTGGATCGCAAGTAAGCCCGAGATGGTGTTCCATAGCGACTTCTGCAGCATATTCAATCTGATTGATTCCCATACCAACTAATTCTGCTAAAGCAGCAGAAGCCATACTACATGCACTTCCAATCTCAGCTTGACAACCACACTCTGCTCCACTGATAGATGCATTTGTTTTAATTAAATTTCCGATAATTCCACCAGTAGCAAGAGCATGTAAGATGTCGTTATCAGAAAATCCCTTTTTTTCTTGCATATATTTAAGCACGGCAGGTACTACACCAGCAGCACCACAAGTCGGAGCTGTTACAATAATTCCATTATCCGCATTTTGTTCACTTACTGCATAGGCATAAGCACATACGGTACGGTTTTCTCTTGTTTCCGCGGATTCATCCATATGGCGTTGATTTAAAAGATAGTAAGCCTTTCTTTGAATATGCAGACCTCCAGGAAGTTCACCTTGTGTAGAGAGACCTTCATGGATGGAAGTTTTCATCTGGAACCAGACATCAGAGAGATAGTTCCATATCGAAGGACCTTCGATCTCTTCAACATATTGCCAGATACGCAAATTGTTAGCACGACAATAATCTGCAATTTCAGTAAAGCTATTTAAAGGATATATATCTGTTAATTCCGCGTCTTTTTTACCTTCAATTTTAATACTTCCTCCACCAACACTATATACCCGTATACTACCTATCATCTCTCCTTGTTTCATTGCACGAAAATCAAGGGTATTTGGATGAGGAAGTCCTGTTGTTGTCGTATCAAATATTATTTTAACTTCAGTTGGAGCAAGCGCTTTACGCAGTGCTCGGTCAGTACGATGTCCACGTCCTGTTTTTGCTAAGGAATCGTATAGAACTATTTCATAATAATCTACATCCGGAAATTCTTCTTTGAAAAGTGTTGCTGCTTTCGCTGGACCCATGGTGTGAGAACTGGATGGACCGGCACCAATTTTGTATAAATCTTTTAATGTTTTCAAGATAAGACTCCTTTTATTGTTTTTGTATATTATTTAATCATAACAAGGAAAAGTTCATGCAGCGTACTTTTTCTTGTTTTAAGTATCCGTATGTACGCTAATTTAAAATAAGAGATGATTGCGTACAAATCTAAATACTATATGTAACAGTATCTATTGTGATTGTCTATAGTATAACTCATGACTTTATTTCTAATGTAACGTTCTTCCATACACATTCTACCAATCGGTACCATTTTAACTCATATTTAGCAAAAGTGGAAGATAAAATAGTTGGATCTATTTGATTACTTATTATTAATTTGGTATAATTAAACAAATTTAATGTTCGTATTACATTTTTATCAATAAGATGAACGCGGGTTTTTAATTATGATATAAGAATAATATTTGTTTTAATCAGAAAGGATGTGAAATCCATTTGAGAGCCAAACGAGGTAATTA
>DPVV01000533.1:3547-5603 GCA_003526525.1 Lachnoclostridium phytofermentans
AGAGCCAAACGAGGTAATTACTCAGTACAGTTGTCATTGCTGTTAGCAGATTGTACTGAGGTAAATATATTGTAAGGTGCTAACAATCACAACTGTACTGTCCGAGAGAGAAAAAAATAATCTTTAAGGAGTACAGAAATGAAAGAAATATTTGAAGTTGGAAAGAAAAATAAAAAGTTAATTCTATATTATATTGTTACTGGTATCTTAATAGCATTTTTTCAGAACTTTAATGCAAATTATCTAGAACTACTGATTAATAATTTTGAGAATGATAAATTAAACTTAGGAAATATTATTTTATATGGTTGTGCAATGATAATTCTAGGAATCCTAAATTATATCGATGAGTACCCTGCTCGCTCTTTAGAGCATGGTTTGTACCTGGAATTTAAAATGCTGGCGATGAAAAAAATTTGCAGAATGGATTATCTAACATACCAATCCTTTGGAACTGGTTCGTTGATTCAAAGATTAGAAAATGGTGTTAATGCAGGAAAACAAATCATCTTTGATTTTTACCTTCGCATCCTTCGTGAATTAATTCCCTCCATTCTTTTTAGTCTTATTTTTATTGCAATGATTAGTAAAAAGGTAGTTTTACTATTACTCCTTGGATATGGGATAATCTTTGTTATTTCAAACTTACTATTGCGAGCTTTATACCGATTGAAGGAAAAGGTTCTGACAGATGAAGAAATGTTAAATCATACATTTGTCCGAGCATTTATGGAGATGGTTGTTTTTCGTTTGCATAGAAGATTTCCGAATGAAATGAAAAGGGCCGAAGAAGCAAAAGATGAAATTGTATCATCAAAAGTTAAGATGACCTTGATACATGAAGCGTTCTTTACTTTGTTTGGACTTTTTATTATCCTTATAAAAATAGGTATTGTCTTATATGCTTGGTATTCGAAATCGATTAGTGTAGGAGAAATGGTTGCATTAATAATGCTTGTTGAACATGCTTATACACCAGTGGCGATTTTTAATGTATTGTTTGTGCAATATAAACTAGATAAGATTTCGTATGCTCGTTTCAAAGAGTTTTTATCTGGAAAAGACGATGTAAATTTATATCAGGGAGCTGAATTGTTAAACTACACTGGTGAGATTAGCTTTCGCAATGTGAGTTTCTCATATGGTTCACGTAATGTATTACAAAATATTAATTTAGAGATACGAAAAGGGGAAAAGCTAGCGCTTATCGGAGGAAGTGGCTCTGGTAAATCAACATTTCTTAAGTTAGCACTTGGACTTTTAAAGCCAATTGATGGTGAAATTTTTCTAGATAATAAGCCAATGTTGCAGTTTTCGTTAGATAGCTTTTACCAAAGTGTATGTTATCTCTCGCAAGAGGCACCAATTTTCGATTGTACTTTACGAGAAAATATATGCGTGGGGCAATCAGTTTCAGATGACAGGATTATATCAGTTCTTAAAAAAGTCCAGTTGTATTCTTTATATTGTTCTTTGGAACACGGACTCGATCAGAAGGTAGGCGAGAGGGGACTTACGATATCCGGAGGGGAAAGACAAAGACTTGCTTTAGCAAGGCTATGGTTTCATCCGGCTAGTTTAGTAATCTTAGATGAACCAACTTCAGCTATGGATAATCAGACACAAGAGAAAGTGTTACAAGAAGTGATGTCCACTATTAGAAGAGAAAACAGTGATTATGATTTCGCATCGCTTAAGTACAATCCGTAGTTTTCAGAGAATTCTTGTAATGAAGGATGGTAACTTTATTACAGAGGGATCCTTTGATGAATTATTAAATGATTGTGACTATATGAAAGAACTATACCAGAAGGAAGAGCAGGAACTAGAAGGAAGAGAGCAGGAACCAGAAGGAAGAGAGCAGGAATCCGATTGACATACTTGAGATTAATTGATATACTGACTAACGGGAATGAAGTTCTCCCTAGGTTATAACCTAAACCGCTTATAAAGCTGATGACTTCTGTGAGATATCACAGGGGAAATCAGCTTTTTTTGTTTATGGCAAGGGAAAATATAAATGAAAAACAATGCGTTTAGAAAATCAATGCATTTA
>DPVV01000533.1:5818-7997 GCA_003526525.1 Lachnoclostridium phytofermentans
AATCAATGCATTTAGAAAATCCTCGCTCAAAGAATGCATATCAAGGATGATAGCTGTGGATATCGGAAAGAATTATTATAATATTAGGAGGTCTTATGTTAACAAGTTTAGCACTCATTTTTTTACTTTCCTTAATATTGGGAGGAATTGCACAAAAGTTAAAATTACCAAGTTTATTAGGAATCCTATTAGCTGGAATGATTTTAAGCCCTTATGCACTTAATCTGTTAGATGGATCGATTCTTATGATTTCACCGGATTTAAGAAAGTTAGCTTTGGTAATAATTTTGACGCGTGCTGGTTTGTCTCTTGATTTAAAATCCCTGAAAAAGGTTGGACGCCCAGCGATATTAATGTGCTTTGTCCCTGCAAGTTTAGAAATCATAGGAGTTGTCTTATTAGCTCCAACTTTATTACAGGTATCTATATTAGAGGCAGCAATTATAGGAGCTGTAATTGCTGCAGTTTCCCCTGCGGTAGTGGTACCTAGAATGCTTCGTATTATGGAAGAGGGGTACGGAAAGAAACATAGTATCCCAGAACTTATTTTAGCAGGTGCATCCGTAGATGATGTATATGTTATTGTGTTATTTACTGCATTTACGTCTCTTGCGGGGGGAGAAGGTGTGTCAGTATTTGCATTTGTCGGAATACCGATATCCATTGTCCTTGGAATTTTATTTGGAGTAATCACCGGTATTATATTAAATTGGTTCTTTCGTAAGTTTCATTACCGTGATTCTGTTAAGATTCTTATTCTGTTGAGTATTTCATTTTTACTATTAGAGTTAGAGATAAGAATGCAAGAATTTCTACCAATGTCAGGGTTACTTGCTATCATGAGCTTAGGAATTACGTTATATCAAACTTATCCAATTCTTTCGGAACGTTTATCTGCAAAATACAATAAATTATGGGTGGCTGCTGAAATCGTTCTATTTGCTTTAGTCGGTGCGTCTGTTGACCTTTCCTATGCAGTGAAAGCGGGAGGAGCTGTCATCTTATTGGTTCTTGGTGCACTCTGCTTTAGAATGTTAGGAGTACTACTTTGCCTTATAAAAACACCTCTGACAAGGAAAGAAAGAATATTTTGTATGCTTGCCTATACACCAAAAGCTACTGTTCAGGCAGCAATAGGAGCTATTCCTCTTTCTATGGGATTACCATGCGGTGAGATCGTGTTAACAGTAGCGGTAATTTCTATTTTAATCACAGCACCAATGGGAGCAATATTTGTTGACAGATCCTACCACAAGTTGTTGACATAGAAGGTCAGGGTCTGATAAGATTTCAAAAAGAGATAAACTTGGGGGCAGGTCAATGCAGATTTCAAAAAAGTTCGGACAAGGGAAAACCGTATTTTCCCTTGAAGTTTTTCCACCGAAGAAGGATAGTCCGGTGGAAAGTATATATCGTGTGTTAGGAGAGTTAACAAAACTTAAACCTGACTTCATTAGTGTAACTTATGGGGCAGGAGGTAATGCAGCGGATCATACTACCTGTGATATTGCATCATATATTCAGACAAACTACGGAATTGATGCACTAACTCATCTTACTTGTGTAAATTCTACGAAAGAAGATATGGATACCACACTAGAATATCTAAAAAACCAAGGGGTTATGAACATCTTAGCTTTAAGAGGAGATAAAAATCCAGAGATAGAGCCAAAGAAAGACTTTACTTATGCCAGCAGCTTAGTAGAGTACATCAAGACCAAGGGAGATTTTCATCTATCTGGGGCTTGTTATCCCGAAATTCATATAGAAGCATCTAGTATGGAGGAGGATTTAGAGCATTTAAAATATAAGGTGGATTGTGGTGCAGAGCATCTGATCTCACAATTGTTTTTTGATAATGATTATTTTTTTGATTTTTTGGAAAAAGCAAGGAAGAAAGGAATTACAGTTCCAATTGAAGCTGGGATTATGCCAGTAGTAAACAAGAGACAAATTGAGCGTATGGTTACCATGTGTGGAGCTAGTATTCCTTCTAAACTTGCGAAGATTTTACAACGATATGAACACCAGGAAGAAGCATTAAGAGATGCTGGAATTGCGTATGCAGTAGAACAAATTATGCATTTAGTAGCAAGTGGAGTGGATGGAATCCATCTATATACAATGAATAACGCATACATAGCTACGAAGATTCATGAAGCGATCTTTCGCTTATTAT
>DPVV01000533.1:8123-21983 GCA_003526525.1 Lachnoclostridium phytofermentans
ATAACGGAGAAAGAGATAACAGAGAGCTTCAGGATATGAAGGACTATTTGGAAATTGTCTTATCCGAGCTTGATGAGGTCAAGAAAAAACTTAATGATCAACCGATTAGGAATCAGTATACGGAATCGATGGAACAAAGGAAAAAAAGAAAACGAAGAAGAAACCCATTTAAGAAACTAGCAATTTTAGAGGGTGCATTATTACTTATACTTGGGATTTCTTTTGCAGTTCATTTAACGTTAGGTGCGAAAAGTAATGTCCCAACTTCTGGTGGTTCTATCTTTCAGGAAGGAAATAATGGTGGGGTGATATCCCCAGCGGTAAAAACGGTAAAGCAAGTGAAGGAATTAGCAAAATTAATTACACCTGAGCTTCAAAATGAAATCGCACCATTTAAAGTAACAACGGAACGTTTCTTTGGTTTTGAATATCTGGTATTTACAGATGGAATGGTAAAGATATGCTACCGTAATGAATTTTTAGAGGAAGAATTAGAAGATCGTCTCCGAATTCTTATCGATAATGGGACAAAGATGATGGAGTTAGATTGGGATTACGATCTAACTTCTGATTTAAAAGGCTTATGTCCTACGTATGGCTCATTTCTAGCAGAAGGAGTGAAGCAATTCGTATTTCTAAATTATGCGGAAGAAGATAATAGCATTCCGGAAGAAGTAAGAATTATGGATGTAGACACTTTATGGGAATATCCTGTATTTTCTATGGAGCAGGCAGTAAAAGATTTATTTGTATTAAATTATGAGGAGCTTCATAGCGTCACAAATAAAGACGGAGATATGAGGATGACGATGAAGATAGGTTCTGCTTCTTATACCTATGCTATAACAAAAGAGGCCTACATTGACGCTGTTTATTATGATGAATTTTTACCAAAATATAATAAAAACTTTGATTTAAAGATTGATGAGGATGGAATTGGCTTTGAAACAGTGGTCTCACTTTCTGAGAAGGAGTATCTTGGGGAATTATCTGCAAAACTTATTTTACAGGATGGAGCTATCGTTTTAGGTAAGACAACCTTTAGCGCTTACGTAACCGCAGATCAAGAGGATAGTGAAAAAGGTGGATTGATTATTCCTAGTACAGACATTTTAGATGAGAGAATTGCGTTATGGGGTCATCAAAACAAGCGGTATTTGGTGCCATTATCTAATAAGATTCCACGTTTGTCCTACCAGCCAGAGAATTTTATTCCGTCGAATGGTAAGTTAGAATATATGGAGCAAGGGGTTAAGAAATCGATTCATGGAATTGATGTATCGAAGTATCAGGGTGATATCGACTGGAAGAAAGTAAAGGAATCTGGAGTGGAATTTGCAATCCTTCGTCTAGGCTTTCGAGGATTTAATGAAGGTACGTTAGAGATCGATCCATATTTTGTTCAAAACATAAAAGAAGCTACAAAAGCAGGAGTTCATGTAGGGGTATATTTCTTTTCTCAGGCAGTAACCTTAGAAGAAGCGAATGAGGAGGCGGAATTTGTTCTGGAGCAAATCAAAGATTACAAAATTACCTATCCAGTTATCTTTGATACGGAATATGTTACAACCTTTGATGCAAGAGCGAATAAATTATCAAGGCAGCTTAGAACAGATATTACCAAGACATTCTGTGAGAAGATACAAAAGGCAGGTTACCATCCGATGATTTATGCAAACACAAAATGGATGGTTATGGGGATTGACTTAGAGCAATTATCAACATATGATTTATGGTTTGCTTATTACGGAAATAATCTAACTTATCCTTATGATTTCCAGATGTATCAGTATTCTGATTCGGGTACCATTCCTGGTATTAAAGGAAATGTTGATTTAAATATAAGCTTTATAGACTATGCAAACCCTACCTTATTAGACTAAGAAATAATTTTTGGAGATATTATTTCAACAATAGATATCATGAACTTACTGTAAATGAATTTAAATTGATATTACAAATAGAAAAAGTATTCTTTGTAAACTTTTACTTGTCATGCTATAACTTACAGAAGATATCCCCAGCGTATTAGTGAAGCGGATCCAGAGTATCAGCTTTGACTATGGATAGAGATAACTGTTTTAATAAGAAATAAGAGAAGAACTTCTAACTAGGTTGTGGAAGTTCTTCTCTTTTTCTATATAAGAAATTGTTCTCCAAATTACTTATAGATTATGTAATCTTCGAGGAATGTACACTCAGCCTGTGGATTCTTTATGACAAAGTAAGTTCGTAAATATTTTTTCTTGTTTTGTAACTCATATTTTCAGTGGATAAGAATAAAGTTAAAAGACAGGATTTCTATCTACCATAAACTTAAGGTAGCGTTGGAGGCAGTAGATGAGAGTAGGGAAAAGAATTGTTCTTCTTTTACTAAGTTTTAGTTTACTGCTTACATCAGGATGCTTCAGGACAAGTAAAGTAGTAGAGAATGAGGAATCGATCTATCGTTTGCTGTATTCTTCTGAGGTTTCTACCTTAAATTACCTTGTAACTTCCTCATCTCATGAAATACGAGTTGGTGCCAATGTGATTGACACCCTTGTGGAATATGATTCTTTTGGCAATTTGATCCCTTCCTTAGCGACAAGTTGGAAGGTAAGTGAGGATGGACTTTCGGTTACTTTCGAACTTAGGGAAGGGGAATACTGGGTGAATGAAAAAGGAGAAAAGATAGCAGAAGTAACTGCAAAGGACTTTGTCAGTGCAATGCAATATGTCCTAACCAAAGAATATGAGAGCGAGACTGCAAAGCTTTTGTTTGGTTTAATAAAGAATGCAAAAGATTTTTATGAAAAACAAGGTGACTTTAAAAGAGTTGGAGTAAAAGCCTTTGGAAATTACACGTTAGTCTATACGCTAGAACAACCTTGTCCTTATTTTCTATCTTACTTAACGTATGGGTGCTTTATGCCAGCCTATGGTCCTTTATTAGAGGAACTGAAAAGTAAGTTTGGTGCAGCAACGGGGCCAGATACGCTCTATTATAATGGAGCTTACAGACTCTCCGTTTTTAAACCACAGGAAAAACGAATTTTTCAAAAAAATGAAGCAAATTGGGACGCTGATCTTGTTTATATAAATAGGATTGAAGAAACTTATAATTCAGAAGCGGCAACCTTGGCACCTGCACTTGCATTACGCGGTGAAATTGATTATGCAGCAATACATTCTGACTTACTAGATACTTTTATGGAGCAGAAAAATACAAAAGATTTAGTAAGCAGAGGTAGAAAGAAAACGGATTACTCCTTCTTTTATATATTTAACTTTAATCCGAAATTTGAGAAACGATATGAACCTCAGAACTGGAAAAAGGCAGTTCAGAATGAGAATTTTCGACTGGCTATTATGAGCGCTATGGACCGAGTGAAAGCACTTCGAGTAGCAGAACCAAACCATCCAGAAGAACTTTTGTTAAATTCAATTACACCGCCAAACTTCATACGCTTTGAAGGGGAAGATTATACAGAGTTTCCAGCACTCTATGATATATCTAGAAGAGATAGTTTTAAGAAAGATATGGCAGTTATCTATAAAGAGAAGGCTAAGCAGGAGCTAAAAAAGGTGGGGTGTACCTTCCCGGTTAAAATTTTATTACGTTATCGTGCTAACTCTACCGACTGGGCAAATGAATGTATTGTTATAGCACAGCAGATAGAAAGTCTCCTTGGAAAAGATTTTGTAAGATTTATTGTAGAAGCTGGACCTTCTCAAAACTTTACTTCTCAAGTAAGGGAGAGAGGAGATTATGCGATGTTAAAATCTAACTGGGGAGCTGATTACGCAGATCCACAGACCTTTACTGAGTTTTTTGATGATGACTTAGCTTCGCATATACTACCATCAAAGGAAGAGAAACTATCCATTATGCCTGTCATTGATACATATTATGAGTTGCTAACGGAAGCGAAAGAAAGTGTACTAGATATAAAGAAGCGTTATACAGCATTTGCAGAGGCAGAAGCCTTTTTAATTAATCATGCATTAGTGATACCATTTAGTATATCACCAGTGTCTTATCAGATGACAAAATTAAATATTTATGAAAGTTCTTATGCAAGTTTCGGAGTTTCTACCTCAAGATATAAAGGGATGAAATACTATAAAGTGATACTTAATAACAGAATAGTGGAAATTAATAAGGCGGTTTGGGAGAAGGAGAAAAAACAAAAGAAGGATGGTTGATGAAGGTTGGGAAAAGGAGTGAAGTTATGGGAAACTATTTATTACGCCGATTCATACGCTCAGTACTAACCTTGCTTCTTGTAGTTTTTATTGTCTTCTCCCTTCTTAGGTTGATGCCAATTGAAGGGTATTTCCCGAATTATGAAAAATTATCGAGGGAGCAGATTGAAGCAGGCCTTATGAACATGGGGTTACTTGATCCTTTACCAGTACAATTTTTTCGTTATGTGAAAAGTGCTCTTCATGGAGATTTTGGTTCTTCGAGAACCTATATGGCAAATGTCATGGTAACCGATATCCTAAAACAAAAAATACCCATCTCCATGAAATTTGGATTAAGCTCCTTATTTTTAGCACTTTTGATATCTATTCCCCTTAGTATGGCAATGGCATCTCATAAGGGAAAATGGATTGACCGAATTGGAACGCTTTTTTTAGTGATATTACAGGCGGTACCTTCGGCAATTTACATATTATTAATTCAGGCAATTGGAACAGAAAAACTCCATATTAAAATGCTCTATCAGGCAAATGATATGACAACGTGGATTCTCCCGGTCATTTCTATGTCCCTTGGAAATATAGCATTTTATACAACGTGGCTTAGAAGATATCTCATTGAGGAAGAAAATAAAGGTTATGTTATCTTAGCAAAGGTAAAGGGTGTTTCCTCGGAATGTATCCTTAAAAAGCATATGCTTAAGAATGCGATTGTACCGATGATTCAGTATTTACCAAATTCCATCTTTAATACAATGATAGGCTCCATCTATGTAGAGTCGTTATATAGTATTCCAGGGATGGGAGGGTTACTTGTTCAAGTGATTCAGAAACAAGATAATACGATGGTCCAGGCAATTGTAATTTTATTTGCAGTAACAGGAATCTTAGGGGTTTTATTAGGAGATATCCTACTTTGTCTCATCGACCCTAGAGTGCAATTAACTTCGAGGGGAGGTGTTTAGATGACGTGGCGGGAACAAAGAACGAAAGAGTGGGCAAATGAAACAGAGTTAGACTCCTTTCATTTTGCGAATCGTATCATAGATGAGAATAAGATTAGAAATGAAAAAGATGATTCATACTGGATGACAACCTGGAAAACCTTTGCAAAAAATCGCTTTGCTATGTTTTTCTTGTTTGTCCTTATATTATTGATTTTTTTTATAACCATACAGCCTTATTTACCAAGTCAGAAGGACCCAAACCTAATCTATAACAGTAGGAAAACAGGACAGCAAATTAGAAATCAAGTACCGAATAAGGACTTCTGGTTTGGTACAAATTCGATTGGACAGGATTTATGGAGTAGAACATGGGCAGGTACTAGAACCTCTTTGCTCTTAGGGATTACGGTATCCTTCCTGGAAGCAGTCATTGGAACCATAGTTGGATTACTATGGGGTTATGTTAAAAAGCTCGATGCATTTTTTACAGAAATCTATAATTTGCTTGATAATATTCCCTCTACAATCGTACTGATTTTAATTTCCTACATATTAAGACCAGGAATACCAACTTTAATTCTTGCCCTTTGTGCTACTGGATGGATTCAAATGGCACGATTTATTAGAAATCAAATGCTACTTATCAGAGATAAAGAATTTAATATAGCATCTAGAATGCTTGGAACTAGTACATCAAGAATTCTAAGGAAGAACTGTATGCCATATCTGATTTCCGTTATTCTGATGAGAGTATCGTTATCAATTCCATCTGTGATAGGAAGCGAAGTATTCATAACTTATCTTGGCTTAGGGCTTCCATTAAATATTCCAAGCCTTGGTAATCTAATTCAAGCAGGAAGAGCGAAACTGATGATGCCAGGGCTTAGGTACCAGCTTTTATTTCCAACATTGATTGTTTCTATTATTACAATTTCCTTTTATCTAATTGGAAATGCTTTTGCGGATGCAGCAGATCCGAAAAATCACAGATAAGTGTGAAACAGAATAGGGGTCAGTATGGCAGAGAGTATTTTATCAATAGAGAATTTAACTGTGGATTTTACTGTTCGGAAAACAGTGCTTCATGTGCTTCGTGGCGTAAGCTTAGAGGTAGTAAAAGGAGAAAATCTAGTTATCGTAGGGGAATCTGGTTGCGGTAAATCAGTATTATTAAAGTCTATTCTTGGACTATTAGAACAGAATGCGAAGATTGTATCAGGGAGAATATTGTATCGGGGCAAAAATTTAGCTGCTTATCACTTAGAACGAGATTTTAGGAATATTAGAGGGCAGGAAATTGCGATGATATTACAAGATCCTATGACAAGCCTAAATCCTTTGTTCACAATCGGAAATCAGATTGAGGAAGCAATCGCTATCCACCAGACACTAAGTAAAGCGAAGAGAAAAGAGGAAGTAATCAAACTTCTTACGGAAGTTGGAATTCGTGATCCAGAAAGAGCAAGACAATTTTATCCTCATGAATGCTCCGGAGGTATGAGGCAAAGAGTCGTGATAGCGATTGCGCTTGCTTGTAAACCAAAGATATTATTGTGTGATGAACCGACGACAGCCCTAGATGTTACGATACAAGAACAAGTACTTAATTTATTAATGGAATTACAGTATAAATATCGACTGACGGTTGTCTATATTACGCATGATTTTGGAGTAGTTGCTAAAGTTGCTGACCGTATTGCCATCATGTATGCAGGAGAAATCATCGAAGTTGGAACGAGTGAGGATATCTTTCGTGATGCAAGACACCCATATACTTGGTCTTTATTGGCTTCTCAACCGACACTTTATCAACCGGGAGAAGAACTATTTTATTTAGGTGGAACGTTACCAAATCCAGGGGATAAAATAAAAGGTGATGCATTTGCACCAAGAAATCCTTATGCATTAGTACGGGATTTTACCTGTGTTCCTCCGTACTATAAGGTAAGTGGGACACATCAGGTTAAATCCTGGCTGATGGATAAGCGGGCACCAAAGGTAGAACCACCTAGAATTCTGAGAGAGTATTATCATATGGGAAAATCAAAGGGAATTAAGGACACACATAATTAGAATCAAGTTAGATTTCTATTTAATTTTGAACATAAGATATATTTGTACTTTGTTGAAATCTTATGTAATTGTATTGTCTGAAATTCAATGGATTTATACTTTGTTAAAATTCGATGTACTTTGACTATGCTGTTATCCTAAGTATTTAAACTTTGAGCTGGAGGCCTCTATTTTGGAAGAATTATTAAGTATAAATTCGGTATCAATCGGGTATGGGGGGAATTGTGGGAAAAGAGGAGAAACTCTGGCAGTAAAGAACGCTTGCTTTTCGATTCAAAATGGAGAAATCTTTGGCCTTATGGGAGAGTCTGGTTCAGGAAAGACTACGATAGGAAGAGCAATTATGCGAATGATTGATACAGTAGAAGGGGACATAACATATAAAGGCATGAAAATTAATCAGAAACTATCCGCGGATATTAGAAGAACGTTATGTCATGAAATGCAAATGATTTTTCAAGATCCAATGGCATCCCTAAATGAACGGGCAAAAGTTTCAGATATTATTGGTGAGGGGATTTTTGCTACGAATCAAGCGATATCAAATTCGGAGAGGGAGAGGCTGATTGATAAAACGATGCTTGAGGTTGGCTTACGGCCTGAGTATAAAAATCGATATCCAACCGAATTTTCTGGAGGTCAACGACAGAGAATTGGTATTGCGAGGGCGCTTATTATGGAACCGCAATTTATTGTGGCAGATGAACCTATCTCAGCATTAGATGTTTCAGTACGGGCACAGATATTAAATCTGATGAAGAGACTTCAGAAAAACCGTGGATTAACTTACCTTTTTATATCGCATGACATGTCAGTAATGCGATATTTTACAGACCGCATTGCAGTACTTTATCATGGAAGGATTGTTGAGATAGCACCCACGAATCAGCTTTTTAAAACCCCCTTACATCCATATACTAAGATGTTAATTTCCTCCATCCCAAAGCCTGATCCATTACCAAGAATGATAACGGAGAAAAAAGGGAATCTAAATGGTAACAAAAGTGAGTTGAAATCAAGCTATCAGAATATAAATTTTGATATAAATTCAAGTAAAAACAAGGGAAAAGAAATTGATATTATTTCAGACAAATACAAAGGAGGAGAAATTGATATTGTTTCAGACAAATATAAGGGGAGAGATACCCAAAGATTGATTGAGCGAGCACCAGGTCATTATGTGCTGGAAGCATAGAGAAAGCAAATGAGGTACGGGAGACTTCTTGACGGACGCTATGTTCTAGCATATAATTAGATGGATTATACATAATTGTTTCTAAAATAAAGAATGAGATTTATCTGTCTGGATATAATCATGAATAAACCAACAAAGGAATGGGATGAAGAACAATGGATCAAAATAAGAATCTGGATGTTATAATACCGCTATTTCGACCGGACAAAAAGTTTGATAAGCTATTAATCCAGTTATTAAAACAAACCATAAAGCCTAAGAATATATGGCTTCTTAATACAGAGGTATTGCCGGATTACGCAACAGAGACAATTAAAAAAAGAGTGGATGAATTGGTCTCACGTACGAAAGTCGCAGGAAGTGAAACTGTGAACATTCATTTAATACCAATAGAGCAGTCAGAATTTGACCATGGCGGTACAAGAGCGTATGGCGCTAGTCTATCAAATTCGGAATATATGATATTTATGACACAAGATGCGATTCCAAATAATGAACATCTATTAGAAAATCTAATAGAACCATTCAAGATGGAGGAAGTCGCAGTCACTTATGGAAGACAGGAAGCAGCACAAAATGCTACGTTAGTTGAAAAATATACTAGAATATTCAATTATCCATCCACAGATCAAATAAAGTCGAAAGAAGATTTGAGTCGCCTTGGAATCAAAACTTACTTTTGTTCCAATGTGTGTGCAGCATACCGTAAGTCAGTCTATGAGGATTTAGGAGGATTTGTTGCAAGAACAATATTTAATGAAGATATGATTTATGCAGCAGGAATAATTAAGGCTGGGTATAAGGTTTATTATGCAAGTAAAGCTACGGTAACTCATAGTCATCATTACTCATGGATACAACAACTTCGAAGAAATTTTGATTTAGGCGTTTCACAAGAGGAATATCAATCGATATTTAAAAATATCTCTTCTGAAAAGGAAGGCACGAAGCTAGTAAAGCAAACAATTGATTATTTGATAGATCAAAGAGAATATATAGAATTGATTGATTTTATACTGGAAAGTGGATTTAAATACTTGGGTTATCTTCTTGGAAAGCAACATCGATTATTACCACAGCCATTCAAAGTATGGCTTAGTATGAATAAGTCATATTGGAAATAGTGTGATGAAAGATTTTCACACACAGTGAATAACGAAATAATTCACTGTCCAAATATTGTGCCTGCAGCTAAGAGTGAACAGGCCATAGAAAGGCATGGGTATTAAATGAGTAGGGTAGATATCATAATGAGCACCTATAATGGTGAAAAATACTTAAGAGAGCAAATAGATTCTATATTGACTTGCAATCATCAAAATATTGTATTACATGTTTTTGATGATGGGTCTTCTGATGAAACCGTTCAGATATTAGCAGAATATAAACATCGCAATGAGAACAATTTGCACCTTTATAAAAACCATCGCAACCTAGGTGTTACCAAGAACTTTCTGAATGGAATTAAAACGGTAATGGAGCATTTTAAAGAGGCAACATACTTTATGTGTTGTGATCAGGATGATGTATGGCATGATGATAAGGTAAGCAAAACATTAAAGCGTATGGAACAGATGGAAAAACGTTATGGTGTTGACCGACCTCTGCTGGTATTTACTGATGCGGTGATTGCGGATGAAAATCTTAATGAGATATCGGAATCTTTTATAAAGACACAACATTTTAATTTAAATAAGATTGATTTAGCACACCTTTTAATGGAAAATAAATGCATCGGATGTACGATTATGATTAATCGAGCGTTTGAATATTATCTTTCCCATACTCCCAATGCTGCAAGATATCATGATTGGTGGTTGGCGTTAATCGCCGCAGCGTTTGGGCATATTAGTTATTTACCAAAAGCTACGCTTGATTACAGGCAACATTCCGCCAATGTTGTTGGCAGTATAAATTTTTCTTCTTACGTTCGTAGGCGAATGTCGTCAATCAAAGATCAAAAGCTAACACTAGCTAAAAATCGCGACCAAGCAGAAGAATTTTTGCATTTTTTTCATGAGGACTTACAAAGACATCAAAAGTCCATCGTGGAAGAGTATCTAAAGATGTTTCAATCTAACTTTATTAAGAGGCGCTATATAGCAATTAATCAAGGATATCTAAAGAGTGGTATCATTAGAAATTGCGGATTAATGTTGATACTATAGCTTAACCTCATCAGGGAAGTCCCGCGCTTCTGTAAGCGGGGGACTTCCCTGTTTTAAAATGCCACGTAGTGGCAATGAGGTTATGAGCAAGTAGCGTAAGCGGATTGCGAATATCCGCTTTGACTAAAAAGTAAAACCTGTAAGTTATAAGTGGATAACTTACAGGTTTTTATAATATGTTACTCTATGATAGTACCTGTCTTATGAGACAACCCTTCGAGCGCTTTCTCAAGATTAGTAATAATTGCACGACGACCATTGCCAGAGCTTACAAAATCAACGCTTGCTTCGATTTTAGGAAGCATTGCACCTTCTTCAAAATAACCTTCTTCCATATACTTTGTGGCATCGGATACGGAAAGAGTATCGAGTGGTATTGCATTTTCTTTTCCATAATTTAATTCAACTTTGTCTACACCAGTTAAGAAAAGTAAGGTAGATGCATTTAAAAGATTTGCTAACATTGCGGCTACTAAATCTTTTTCAATAATAGCGCTAGCACCCTTTAGTACTGGACCTTGTTCTAATACTGGAATTCCACCGCCACCACCAGCGATGACAATTTGATTTGCATCGACAAGTGCTTTAATTGCATCAATTTCATAAATATCCATAGGCTTTGGAGAAGCAATGATACGGCGGTATCCCTTGTCCTGGTTTACCACGTAGTTACCCTTCTTTTCTTCTTTCGCAGCCTCAGCTTCTGTCATAAATCTACCGATAATTTTTGATGGTTGAGAGAATGCCTTATCGAATGGATCAACTTTTACCTGTGTAATAATTGTAGAAACAGGCTTATAAATACCACGTAGGAGTAACTCCGTACGTATCATACTTTGTAAATCATATCCGATATATCCTTGACTCATGGCACCACAAACTGACATAGGAGCTACTGTATATTTCGAATCCAGACGACTAAATTCTGTCATGGCGGTATGTACCATACCAATCTGAGGACCATTGCTGTGTGTAATAACAACCTGATATCCCGCATCAACAAGATCAGCAACTGCACATGCAGCTTTTTTCACATTTGCACGTTGTTCTGGGAAGGTTTCACCAAATGCACTTCGACCAAGTGCTACAACAATAATATTCTGGCTCATAGCGTTACCTCTTTTCTTTCAAGTACAATAATCATATCATTTTTTAATTAAAAAAGGAAGTGTTTTGTATTTGAAATACTGCTTGAAACAACCTTTTAACTTTGATATGATAATTAGAAGAAAGTATTGTAATTCTGTCAATTGAAGAAGGAATGGTTGGATATTTTCTTAAAAGATCGTAATAAATTTGGTTATGAGAATGGTAACTTTGGACAGAATACTATACTAGAGTGACAAAGGAGAACAATATGTTAGAGGATGATTATATCTATTTTACCATGGACAAAACAAAGCATATCGCATTGGTTGCACACGATGGTAAGAAAAAAGAAATTGTAGAGTGGGCAGAGAAGCATAAAGATGTATTAAAGAAACATTTTCTTTGCGGAACTGGTACCACAGCGAAATTAATAGCCGAGAAGACTGGACTTCCGGTACGTGCTTTTAATAGTGGTCCTCTTGGTGGTGATCAGCAGATTGGTGCACGTATTGTAGAAGGAAATATTGATTTTATTATATTTTTATGGGATCCACTAGAGTCTCAGCCACATGATCCTGATGTAAAAGCGTTACTACGTATTGCAGTAGTCTATGATATTCCAATTGCAAATAACCTTGCGACAGCGGACTTTCTCTTAGAAAGTAGATTTATGGAAGAAACTTATGATCGAAAGGTAACAAACTTTAATAAAACAATGAAACAGCGTATTGATCAGTTTTCTAAAGAATAAGAAAGGGGCTTTTGCAAAAATTGCAAAAGCCCTTTATAATTTCCTGACAGTACAGCATTACAACGCATTTTAAATCTAAATTAGTTCTACTGATTGCTTCTTATTCTGCTTTTAATAGCGAGAATAATTCCTGAAATAATTGTAATTAATAAAAACAAGTAAGCCAGTGGAATAAGTGCAAATGGTTCAACAAGCATCCCATCCTCTAGTACTTTAGAGCCAATGATATTATATAATATAGGACAAGCTACAGTTGCCAATAATGATGTGAAAAATATTCCCTTCATAAAAGATATGCTTTTATCCTTCTTCCACTTATGCGCGATTTTTTTCATTGTTTCCACCTCTTCCTTATCTGATTTAAACGTCATACTATCAAATTCAATTCTATTTTCACTTAATTCCTTTTTGCACGATTCACAGTGTTCCACATGTTCTTCTACAAATCTACGGCTTTCTTGACTACATACATTATCTAAATATAAGGGGATTAAGTCCCTTACGATATCACATGATTTATTCATACCATTTTCTCCTTTAATTTTAATTTTGCACGATAATATGTGACACGTGCCCAGCTTTCTGATTTATCAAATAGGTCTCCTATTTGAAGGAATGATAATTCTCCAAAAACTCTAAGTGTAAATACTTCCTTATATGGTTCTTCCATGCCATGTAACACCTTATGGATTTCGTAGGCAGTTTCCTTGTTGATATAATTTTTTTCAAAATCTTCTTCTATCGGTTGTATCAAAACAGAGACATCTTGTTGCTTCTTCGCTTTATCATAATAAGTATAAAAAGTATTTTTTGCTATCTGGCATAGCCAGACTCTTAGTTTACAGTCACCACGAAAGGAGTTAATACTTTTCATTGCCTTAAAAAAAGTTTCTTGCGTTATCTCCTCTGCAACATTAGCATCCCTGCATAAGGAATATATATATTGATAGACAATATGGAAGTAATCGGAATATATTTTGTCGAATTCAGACACTTTCTCACCTCGCTTTCCTAATTAAGACTGGTAGGAATCAAATTCGTTACAAACTTTTTATAAAAATCACAAATTATTAGTTCAGAACGTTAGATGTCACAAGACTCGTGAACTAACGTCGTAAAAAAGTTATATTTAAAATAAACGGTCAAATAGTACTACTGATAATAATACCATACTAAGTATAACTTTTATTATGATATGTATAAATAATCGATATACAATGAAAAAATATAAATATAATAATTTATTGACATGAAAGGTATTATTGTATACAATGGAACAAAAATATTTGAAGTATAGGAGAGAGCGCAATGGAGAATCGTAAAGTTTACATGAATTATCATAATAATTTATTGTCTCTTGAGGAGCATATTTATGAATTAGTAGATGTAGTGCAGCCAAATGTTTTCCGCAACTTGTTTCCTTATGATGAGATACCAAAGATCGCTTTT
>DPVV01000255.1:0-5703 GCA_003526525.1 Lachnoclostridium phytofermentans
CGCGCTACCATTGATAATGATATGTATAAAAAAGAGGATTGGATGAATAAATACTATATTCAGAAATCTAGTGAACAGACAGAGTACTTTAGATATGAAGCTGCACAGGATAAAGTGATTGTTTCCATCGGTAAATACTTTAGTTGCTATAATCAATCATGGGGATTCGAATGTGACTTTGAATATACGGTATATTCCTGTGGTCAGGTTAAAGTAAACTTACATGGAAAAGCAATACAGAATGGAAAGCTGGAGCCAGCCTTCCTACCAAGAATCGGTATTATAATGAAGGGAAATAAGGAACTTCAACATGCCGTGTGGTATGGACGCGGACCTGGAGAAAATTATGCGGACAGCAAAGAAGCAAGCATAATGGGGGTTTATTCCAGCTCTGTAGACGAGATGGGAACTAACTATGTATTTCCTCAGGAAAATGGACATAGAGAAGAGGTAAGATGGTTCGGTATCGGAGATGGGGATAAGACACTGCTATGTAAGGCAGAAATACCTCTTGGATTAAATCTTGCAAACTATACCGATGATAGTCTGGAGAATGCGAAACATCCATTCCAAATCCAAAGAGCGGAGGATGTTATTATCCACATGGATTATGTACAGTCCGGATTGGGGAGCAACAGTTGCGGAGAGGAACAGCAGGAGGAATTCAAGGTCAAACTTCAGGATTTTACTATGGCATTTATGTTACAGGTGGTGCCTTGCGGTGAAGAAGTGAAGGAAGCAAAAAGGCACTATCTGGACTAAGAAGATAGAGGAGCGAAGGGCATTACTTCTAGCTAAAAAATAGGGAAGCGAAAGCACTGGTCGCTTGAATTTAGAAAGCAAGAAAGTGAACGAACGGACTACTTGATTTAAGAAAGTAATGTAGTGAGAGTTGATGCCTGAACTTTAAGATGAAAAAAAGAATCATGCCTTGGACAGGGGGAAGGAAGATTATTTGAAATCAGAAAGTATATGAAACAAAGAAATCTTCCTTCAATTATAGAAATAAGGAGCAGAGAAGATGATTAAAGATAGATTTTCAGAAAGATTAAGTAAGATGCTTAGTTCCGATGATTGGATGATTTTGCAGGAGGAATACGAATCGGAAGAAAATCTGAAATTTGAGAGTTTATTCAGCTTATCCAATGGATACTTGGGCATTCGGGGAAGCTATGAAGAAGGAACAAAAGTTACACTTCCGTATTTATATATCAATGGCGTATTTGATAAGTCGGAAACTTTTATGCGTGAGCTTGCGACACTCCCCAATTGGCTTGGAATTAAGCTTTATGTGGAAAAAGAGCTAATTGGAATCGAAGAATGTGAGATTTTAGATTTTTCCAGAGTTTTGGATATGAAGCATGCACTATTAGCGAAGCATGTCTTACTACGTGATAATGAGGGCAGAGAAACCCTGATAGAGGGAATTCGCTTTGTCAGCCGTGCAAATGTACACCGGATGGGAATTAAGCTATATGTAACTCCGATGAATTACAGCGGAATTATTGAAGTGGAAAGCATTATTGACGGATCCATTATTAACTTCTTTGATGCACCCCGTTTTAAAGTAAAGCACACTTATTTGACAGCGAATGAAAAGCTGGATGAAAACGGTGCTTATATGGAAGTGGCAACAAGGGACAATCATCTGCATGTAGGTACCGGATGCCATATAGAAGCTTATAAAAATGGAGAATGCATCTTGAAAAACAGAATGTTCCATGCATTTGGAGAGCAGGCGGTGGAATTCTCTGATTTTCATGCAAACAAAGGTGAAACAGTAGAAATTGTGAAATATGTATCTATGTATACAGAACGTGACGTGGCAAAATACGCGCTACATACAAGGGTAAAAGAAGAAGTGGATACTTTCATCCAGACCGGTTTTGATGAAGAACTGTCTGTACATAAAGCTGTTTATACAGACATGTGGAAAAAGGCAGATATTCGAATTGAAGGTGATTTTGAGTTAGACCGTGCCATACGCTTTAATCTCTTTCATCTGATGAGTACAGGAAATGAACATGACGATAGAGTAAATGTTGGTGCAAAGCTACTTTCCGGTGAAGAATACGGCGGACATGCTTTCTGGGATACCGAGTTGTTTATGCTTCCATTTTTCTCATATGTCTTCCCTAAAACGGCGCGGAATCTAGAGACTTACCGATACCGCCTACTGGATGCAGCAAGAGCAAACGCTAAGAAAAATGGATACCAAGGTGCACAGTATCCATGGGAATCTGCGGATGACGGTACGGAGCAGTGCCCAGACTGGACCATTGAGCCGGATGGTACCTGCTATCGCTGCTATGTAGCGGTTTATGAGCATCATGTAACAGCAGCAGTTGCTTATGGTGTATATAACTATGTAAAAATTACAAAGGACTGGGATTTCTTCTTCAACAAAGGTGCAGAGATTTTAACGGAAACAGCAAGATTCTGGGCAAGCCGTTGCGAATATGTGGCAGCAAAAGACCGTTATGAAATCAATCAGGTAACCGGTCCAGATGAATGGCATGAACCGGTAAATAATAACCTTTATACAAACTATCTGGCAAAATGGAATTTACGCTATGTAATTTCTTTAATCGATACCCTAAAGAAGGATTACACCAGTGAGTATCATAAGCTGATTGAAAGAACAGGCCTGACTCCGGATGAAATTGTAAAATGGCAGGACGTTCAGGAAAAAATGTATCTTCCAAGAAAAGAAGGCACCAGCCTTTTGGAACAATTTGAAGGATATTTTGAATTGGAGAATGTGGTAATAGAGAAATACGATGAGAATGACTGGCCAATCCGTCCGGAAGCATTAAAAAACAAGAGGGCGAGAGAGACACAGATCATCAAGCAGGCAGATGTTGTCATGCTGCTTCACTTAATGGGTGAGGAATTTGATGAAGAGATGACAAAATTAAACTATGCTTACTATGAGAAACGTACCCTTCATGGCTCCTCTTTAAGCCCAAGTATTTATGCAATTATGGGTCTTAAGGTAGGAGACAATTCCAAAGCATATCGTTATCTGCGCCGTGCGGCTTCCATTGATTTGCTGAATCTGCAGAAGAATACTAGAGAAGGAATTCATGCTGCCAATACGGGTGGTGTGTGGCAGACAGTTGTATTTGGATTTGCAGGAGTTTCTATCGATGAAGATGGTGAATTATCTATTCGCCCGAATATGCCAAAGGAATGGGAGGGCCTGACCTTCCGTATTCATTATCTGAATTCCTGGTTAGAGATAAGGATTAGTGCAGATAACAGCGCCTTGGTAAAAGTATTGGAAGGAGATCCTATAGCAGTAAGAATCAATGGAGAAACAGTAGAAGTATAAAAGGAGGACACATTCATGAAGAACAGGCTTGCGATCTACGGTCTTATATTAGTTACGATTATATGGGGCGGCGGTTTTGTTGCGAGTGATATGGCATTGGAGAGTATGGGTCCGTTTCAAATTATGGTAGTGCGGTTTCTGTTAGCAACTGTCTTGATGGGTTTCATCAGCATCAAATCCCTGAAAGGAATTAAAAAAGCAGAGGTAATGGCAGGGGGACTCATGGGAGTCGCCCTCTTTATCGGCTATGCATTTCAGATTGTCGGGCTACAATATACAACACCATCCAAGAATGCGTTTTTAACTGCATTAAATGTTGTGATAGTTCCATTTATTTCTTTTTTAATTTTAAATAAGAAAATTGGGGCTAGAGGAGTGGTTGGTGCCCTGATGTCGGTGGCGGGAGTTGCTCTTTTGTCACTAGACAGTAATTTTTCTCTGGGTTTTGGAGACGGTCTAACTCTTATCTGTGCTTTCGGTTTCGCATTCCAGATATTTTTGACAAGTGAGTTTGTTAAGAAATATCGTACTACTGTATTAAATTTTATTCAGATGGCAACTGCCTTACTATTGTCAGTAGTGTGTCTGGTTGGCTATGGAGAGGTTAATTTTGAGGTTACAACCAAGGGTTTCTTGAGTGTGCTTTATTTAGGCGTTATCAGCACAACAGTCTGTTATTTGCTTCAGACTGCTTGCCAAAAATATGTAGATGAAACAAAGGCTGCAATTATCTTATCTATGGAGTCTGTATTCGGAACGATATTTTCGATTATTATTCTGCATGAAATCATTACACTTCGTATGGTTATCGGCAGCGCGGTTATATTATCAGCAGTTGTCATATCGAATCTGTCGGAAATACAAGAGGAGATGGAAGAAGTAACGCAATAACTTTAACTGGGGACTTTCTACCCTTATATCCCTACAGTAAATTGATATCAATGTACACATTTGGGACTTGTAAAAAAAAATAGAAAAAGGTATAGTAAAGGTGTGATTTGGTGAATTCCACCTTATTCAATTCAACAGTAAAGTTGCGCAATCCCAGGTATACATTATAGTTGTGGATCAAGATGATAAAATAAAAATAATATAGGTGTAATACTGATCTCTCATTAAAACCTTACTAAAAAATCCTTGCAAAAACTCATAAATTCAAGATTTTCACAAGGATTTTTTAGATGGGTTTTATAATCGAGATAAGTATAAGGAAGGATAGAATAGTGGCAACAATTAAAGAAATAGCTGAAATGGCAGGTGTTTCTGCTACAACGGTATCCCGTGTCCTTAATTTCGATGATACATTGAATGTACAGGATGAGACAAAGCAAAGAGTGTTTGAGACTGCGGAACGGCTAGAATACCAAGTGAAGAATAAAAAGAGAAGTAAAAAGAAATTAAAGATAGGCATGCTATCCTCATATTCTCTGGAAGAGGAGCTGGAAGATACTTTTTATCTTTCGGTACGCGTCGCAATTGAGAGAAAATTAGAGGAAGAAGGCTTCAAAAAAGTCATCGTTAATATAAGAGATTCTGTAGAGAGCGTATCCAATCTGGACGGGCTGATTTGTCTTGGTATCTTTAGTGAATCTATGGTAGACAAAGTGAAAGCCTTTAATAAGCCGGCCGTGTTTGTAGATACCATTGGTGATAAGGATTTATTTGATTCAGTATTAACCGATTTGAAGTATTCTGTGAAGGAGGTACTGAATTATTTTTTACAGGAAGGGCATAAGAAAATTGCCTTCATCTGCGGTCTGGATGTGGATGCTGACGGAAAGGAACTAGTGGACGTAAGAGTTCCTATCTTCCGTTCCTATATGGAAGAAAAGGATTTGCTGAATGAGGACTATATTAAGATAGGAGGCTACACACCGAAGCAGGGGTATCGTCTGGGGAAAGAGCTCGTGTCGATGGAATCAAGACCGACTGCTATCTTAGCAGCGAATGATTCTATAGCTGTGGGATGTTATAAAGCGATACAGGAGGCAGGTCTTAGGATTCCGGAGGATATCAGTGTGGTCGGGTTTAATGACATATCGATCGCGAAGTACTTGGTCCCTCCCCTCACTACAGTTCATATTTATATGGACTTTATGGGAGCTCAGGCGGTGAATATGCTTTCTGAGAGAATCTATTCAAACCGAGATATCAGTATGCATGTTTCAATTCCTACAAAGTTGATGATTCGTGGAAGTGTTTGCAAATGGAACGGGGAAAGTTAGGATTAATTTAACCTCTCAGTGAAGTCCATCGCTTCTGTAAGCGGGGGACTTCACTGTTTCAGCAGAGTTCAAGCTCCTGCTGAAATGCCACGTAGTAGCAAAGAGGTTATGAGCAAGTAGCGTAAGCGGATTGCGAATATCCAC
>DPVV01000255.1:5887-6711 GCA_003526525.1 Lachnoclostridium phytofermentans
ATAAACTGATATTCAAAATCAGTTTATCCGCTAATATTATTTATACATGAAAGGACTAGCTTACTAATTATTTTTTAAAGCTTAAAGTTATATGTTAATCAAAGGAATGTAAGGATGAAAAAGTAGTATTCATATCATGTATATAGTTATAAAGGAAAAATCCCTCGAAAAATCTAGGGATTTTAAGAGTGGGAGACTGGATCTGGCTTTTTTAATTTTTTTTTCTTCTATACTGGACATATTATTATTAAGAGTTTTTCATTTTTTCTCTCTACAAAATTATAGGTATATTTTGGATTTATAAAAAGCCGTTGCTTCCTATTTTTATATATTTTTATTTTATCAAATATTTTGTGAAATAAAACATGACAGAAAAAATCATATCAAAAGCTGTCAGATTAACTAAAACATACCAGTGTATAAAAAAAATCACTGCATATACTAAGAGCGTAACAAACAACAACATTTTCTGACTAAAAAACAGCTTGATAATACCATTAGGTAGACAGTTTAGAGAGTCAGACCTTGAAATGGAGGAGTTTATTATGAGTAGAAACCGTGTAGAAGTTCCAGAAGCAAAGGAAGCATTAAATCGTTTTAAGATGGAATGTGCATCTGAAGTTGGTGTACCTTTAACTAACGGATATAACGGTAACTTAACATCTTACCAAAATGGTAGCGTAGGTGGACAAATGGTTCGTAAGATGATTAAGGCACAGGAAGAACAGATGGCAGGTAAATAGCCAAAATAGAGTACAGAAATAATCTCTAGATAAATAATGAGTCATTCTGCTAATTGCAGTAATCTCATAATAAAACAGCAA
>DPVV01000022.1 GCA_003526525.1 Lachnoclostridium phytofermentans
TTGGATGAACATACGCTAAAACAACAAAGGAGTAACGTTTTTTAAGAACCAAAGAAGTGATGAAGGATTAGGTTAGGAGAGTTTAAGTAAAAAAGAAGGGAGAAAAACAATGAAGAAAAAAGTAAGTAAATTTCTAGCGATGCTTCTTACCATTATGTTATTAGTACAAACTGCTACTACATTTGTAATGGCGAAAGAAATTACATCCAATGCAACAGTTTATATTAAAAATGCTACCACAGGTTCTTATCTTTATGCTTCTGGAACTAATGTAAATGCTGGAGGTTTTCAAGAGAAAAACCCATATTACATATGGAGCATTACTAAGAAATCGGACGGTACTTTTTGGATTCAAAATATGGGAACAAACTCGTATTTATGCTTAGAACATGCGAGTGGCAAAGCACTGTTAGAGAGTACAATTTACGAAGTATGGATGAGTAGTAAATGGTACATTGAAGGTAATGCGGATTCTTCCACGATTGATAACATGTGGAAGAGTACAAGAAATAGTGGAACGGGTGGTTATTTATATACAAACAGTGGTAATTCAGATGTTTTCTATGGAACAACAGCGCAGCGATGGATTTTTGAGGATTACAGTTCATCTTCCCATATTCCAGAGGATGGTGTTGCAGGTAAACTAACTAATAAAGTTGCAGCAGATGCGATCGTAGTTCCTGGACCAAACAGCGATGTTTCAAGCATTGGCGCTACGATGCCATATGTACGCTATGATTCTGAATATGCAGCATTAGGTGGTGGAGCTAGGCTTGCAAACTCAACAAATTGGGATTTAACGAATATTGCTAGCCAGGCATCCAGTCAATCTTATGTCGTTCTTCCATCAAGTGGTTCTTATGCAGAATGGAGAGCAAACTCTTCTGGTAATGGTGTGGTTGTGAGATTTACCTTACCGGATACTCCGAACGGAATGGGACAAAAGGGTTCCTTAGATGTATATGTGAATGGCTCTAAAGTAAAAACAGTTGATTTAACCTCGTATTACATGTGGCAATATTTAAATGGTGGTGCTAGTGATACTCCAGGTGGTGGTACTGCATGTTTCGCATTTGATGAAGCACATTTTCGTTTGGACAGATCTTTAGTTCCTGGAGATACCATACGTATTCAAAGTTCAGGAGCCAATGGTCTTACTTATGGGGTTGATTTCTTAGAAATTGAGGAAACGGGAGGTCCAATTCCTCAACCAGCTGGTTCATATTCTGTAGTTGATTTTGGCGCTGTACCTGATGATGGTATTGACGATTACGCAGCGATAAATGCTTGCGTTGCTGCTGCAGATGCTAAGGGTAAAGATGTTTACTTCCCAGCAGGAACTTACCACATCAATCAAATTTGGCGTTTATCCGCGTCTGATATGATGATTACTGGTGCTGGAATGTGGTATACCAACATTCAATTTACAAATTCAGCACAACAATCCGGTGGTATTTCTGGAAATGGTGATGGTAAGACAAAGAATATTGAATTTTGTAATTTGTACATTAACTCCAATCTTCGTTCCCGTTATGGGGAAAATGCTATCTACAAAGGTTTCATGGATGTATTCGATGGTAGATCCTTGTTCCATGATTTGTGGGTAGAACATTTTGAATGTGGATTCTGGATTGCAGACTATAATGGTACCTTAGATTACTCTGATGGAATTAAAATAGCAAATTGTCGTATTCGAAACAATCTTGCAGATGGTGTGAACTTCTGTCAAGGAACAAGTAATGCAACAGTATATAATTGTTCCATACGTAACAATGGGGATGATGGACTTGCGATGTGGAATAACAATTTCATGTCTGCGAAGGACTTAAGTAACAACACATTCTGTTATAATTCGATTGATTTAAATTGGCGTGCTGGTGGCATAGCAATTTATGGTGGTAACAATCATAAAATTTATAACAATTATATTAGAGATTGTTTTATGTCCTCTGGTATTCATTTAAATACTACATTCCCTGGTTATAAGTTTGATAGCACAAAAAGTATCCAGTTTGCAAACAACACAATTATTCGTAGTGGTTGTAGCTATGATACTTGGAGAAGTGAGTATGGCGCAGTTGACTTAACCGGTGCTGTAAAGAACGTAACATTTGATAATACTTATATTTACGATGCTCAACATGACGGAATACGTCTTGGTGATAGCGTAAATAGTGTTGTTTTCAATAATCTTTATATTTATGGTACTGGTGTTGATGGTAATACTCCATCATACTCCTCCTTACCACATCTAGGGGCAGCGATCATGTCCTTTGGCGGAAATCCATCTGTCACTATTAACGGTATGCATCTAAGAAAGATTGCGTATCCAGACGTTTATTATCTTAACCAGGCAAATGTTGTTCGTAATAATGTGACAAATGAAGGAAATGTAGCATATACGATTCCAGCTTATCGTTCAGTAGGTTCCATACAAACAGATCATGGTAATCATGGGCAAGTACCTACAATTATACCGACAGCTACACCAACAGTGACACCTACACCAACGGCAACACCAATACCAACAGTAAGTCCAAGTGTTACGCCTACACCAACAGCGACAGCTACACCAACGGTAACACCAACACCTTCTGTTCCATATGGTAATCCGGATATGATTGTTACAGATATTACTTGGTCACCAGCAAACCCAACCAATGGTAATCAAGTTACATTTAGTGCAGTTATTAAAAATATAGGAACTGGAGTAGCGCCACTTGGATCAATTAATGGAGTTCAATTCCAAGTAAATGGCACTAGTGTTTCTTGGTCAGATAATGATAAAACTCAAATTCAACCAGGTGGGTCTATTACAGTAACAGCTGTAAGCGGGCCTTCTGGTTCTGCAACTTGGGCAGCGAAGACTGGTACCTATACCATTACTGCATGGGTAAACGATGTGAATCGTTATCCGGAGTCTAATACCAATAATAATATGTTAACAAAATCGCTTACTGTAACGGAAGGGGGAGTTCAACCTACAGTTACCCCAACCCCAACACCGGGGCCTTATGGTAATCCAGATATGATTGTTACAGATATTACTTGGTCTCCAGCAAGCCCAGTAAGTGGGAATAAGATCACGTTTAGTGCAGTGATTAAGAATCAAGGAACCGGAGTAGCACCAGCAGGATCAATCAACGGATTACAGTTCCAAGTGAATGGTACCTGTGTCTCTTGGTCTGATAACAATACGACACAAATAATGCCAGGGCAATCAGTAACGGTAACAGCAAATAGTGGTCCAACTGGTAGTCCAACCTATATTGCAACGGCAGGTACTTTTAGTGTTATGGCTTGGATCAATGATATTAACCGGTATCCAGAATCCAATACAGATAATAACACTTTGACGAAGATGATGACAGTACGTTAGTATAACCATACAGAAGATGATACGAGGAAGTAGCAAAGCGGATTTCGAGTATCTGCTTTGACAAGCATGTTAGTAAAAAAGTATGACAAAGGTAAGCGGAAAACGGCATTTGATACAAATGTCCGTTTACCGCTTATTCTTGTTAAGTAAAGGTAGATGAGTGATTATTCTTGTTAAGCAAAGCTTGATCAGTGCTTATTTTTATATAAAACTTACTTAAGGACATACTTCTTTGGCAACATAAGATTCTGTGCTATACGATTCTGTGTATAAAATTTAGTCTCACATGCTAATCTATTATGAATTAGTATTGACATTATGTTAAAACCATACTAACTTATCAATAATAGCAAATAAGATACTTCACTGAAATCTAATTGTATCAGAAAAGGGAGCTCTAACCACCTGGTAAGAGTCATAGGAAAAGGATTGATGAAAAAAGATATAACATTGCTTAATCGAGACGAGATTATTCGATATCTTGGCTACAAGAATCAAGAACCGGATGAGATTATGTTAGAAGAAATAAAGATTTGTGAAGATGAGTTCTATAAAGTAATGGTTCCGAGATTTCATTATGAAGTGTTTGATCTAAAAAGAGAAGGGGAGAGATTAATGCTTTCTGATGAAAGTTTCGAATTTCTTGGAAATGATATTAAAAAGCATCTAACTGGATGTATGAAGGTGGCATTTAGTTGTGCAACCTTATCTGAGGGGGTTGATGAATTAATAGATCGGGCACAAAAAGTTGATATGTTGATGGCATTTATTTATGATGCAATTGCAAATGCTGTGGTGGAAGAAGTACGAGCGAAAGCTGAGCTTTCTGTTGCAAATGCATATCCAGATTATTTTTGCAATTGGCAATATGGAATTGGATATGGAGACTTACCGCTTTCTTTACAGCCATTGTTTTTAGATCGTATCAATGCAAAGGAAAAGATTGGTCTGACATGTAATGATCGTTGTTTATTAGTCCCTTTAAAGTCAGTAACAGGATTCATTGGTTTATCAAAAAATGATCATAAGAATAATGGTTGTAATCAGAGAAGCTGTCTTACATGTAAAACCAAAGAGCAATGTATCTATCGAAAAAATGACATGGAACATTAGGCTCCATGTCATTTTTGAAAGAGATAAATTTTGTAACTTTAATGGTTGAAATAAGTTTATCCATTATGCAATATTTCTAATACAAATGTGCAGCAAGATAAATAGTAAGAGCAAGAAGCAATTGCCCGGAAAAATAATAAAGTGTTGCTACAGTATCGGAAAGGCTAGTTTCTTTATATAGAGTGTTTCTTGCAAGAAGGATGTCGCTAGCGACAAGTAAAACCGAAGCTAAGGCAAGAGGGTATCCTAATATGCCAATGGTGAACGGTAGTGTTAAACCTAGAGAAAGAGAGGTAAATATGGTAAGGCCATAGACACTATACAAATACTTTTCTTTCCCCAGTCGTGCACTAAAGCGATAGAAGTAGACAAGTGCTGAACCAGTAAAGATTGAAATCATGGGGATACAGATGATAGGAAATCCCCCAAGCATAATAAAGTATACGATATAAGCAACATGACCAAGAAAAAAGAGAATTCCTCCAATGTAAACTTGAATCTCTAGTAGTACATCAGCAAATAAACAGATCGTTAGTCCAATCAGTACAGAGCGACTAAAAAATGATTCTGGTAAATGATTCGTAACATCTGTAGTCATTGCGTTCCAATAACCTATATAGGATAGAATTACTGCAATTAATGTAGTTGCTCCTTTGACCGTTAGTTTAAGGTTTTTGTTTCTACCACTTCTTTTTAAAGAAAGATAGCATGGCATAAGTATAAAAATCATGAGAAAAATGCCAATCATCGAGATAATGATAGCTTGCATCGGTAAACCTCCATGCAAATACCTATTGATATATGTATATCGGATACAACATGTCAGAATACGTATTTATGATAAAGGTTTGGATGATTAAAATCTTAGTCGTTAAGAAGTTTGATAAATTCAGGTAGTTTTGGCTCTTTTCTTATCCTCTAAGAAGTTTGATAAATTCAGATAGTTTTGATTCTCCAATTACGGTGATTCCATGTTCTGCTAATAAATTCGCGGTAACTCCGTTACCATCTATTAAGGAACCAGTAAAGCTTCCATCGTATATTTTACCGAAACCGCAGGAAGGACTTCGTTCCTTTAAAATTGCATAAGAACACTGATAAAGTTTTGCGAGTTTTAAGGATTCGAAAGCCCCTGCTTCAAATTGTTCTGTGACATCGATACCAGTTTTACTCATAACTCTTTGATTCTGTATTTCAGAAGCTGGTCGTGGGGTGGGAAGTCCGCCTAATTGTTCCGGACAAATTGGTATCAGATGATGATGCTCTTGAAGCTTAAGTAAATCCTCTTGTAATTTTCCCTCTCCGTTGTATCGACAATTTACTCCGAGTAAGCAAGCACTCACTAATATGTTCATATGATATCTCCTTTTCAACTAAATAAATTAGTGGATCATTAATTTTTAAGAACTTTTCTAATACAATTGTTAATAGTGATATATTATCGGAACAAAATCATGTTCCGATAATCAAAATAACGGTGCAAAAAACGCACCATTTATCAGCAGTTTATTAAGTAAACTTCTGAAAAGTTAAATGATGCAATCATTATAGCAGTTTTTCGCTGAATTAGATACTTTCTTTTGCACTTCAAATAGATATGTGTTACCATGGAGAAAGAGAAAATTGTTTTCTATGTTATGTTACATAGAGTAGAAAGGGTAGAAATATGCTGTCGACCAATCTGCAATATCAAATTGTGTTTAGTAAACGAAGAACCGTTGGAATTGAGGTAAGTCCTGATGGAACGGTTACGGTTCGTGCGCCGTTACGCATGCCCAAAAAAGATATTGAACAGATTATAATGTCAAAACTTGACTGGATAGAGCAAAAGAGAAGGATGTTTCATAAAAAAGCTGAGAAGGCAAATCGTGTTTTAAATACGGATTATGAAGAAGGAAGTCTTATGCCTTATCGTGGAGAACGTTATCCAATCCACCGTTCCTTTCATCAAGATTTTAAGAAAGTAATTGTATCCTTCGATGGTACAGAATTTTCAGTTCAATACGGAAATGAGGATAGTGAAAGTATTAGGCAGGCTTTTCTTGTTTGGTATAAAAAAGCGGCGAAAAATGAATTTCTCCGTCGAGTTGAATATTATAAGGATATAATGCAGGAATCCGTTGGAACTATCCGTATAAAAGAACAAAAAAGTTGTTATGGCAGCTGTTCTACAAAGCGTAATCTAAACTTTAATTGGAAATGTATTCTTGCACCACCAGAAATATTAGACTATATTGTTGTTCATGAACTATGTCACCTCCGCCATATGAATCATTCAAAAGAATTTTGGGCTGAGGTGGAAAACATATTACCTGACTATGCTAAGGCAAAGAGATGGTTAAAAGATAATGGAATCTTATTAGAAATATAAAAAATTACTATTACTTAGTCTAAGAGTAGGAGAAACTTATGGAAGAAAAAGAGCTACAGAAAAAGTCCTATACCAAAGTAGTAGATTATATTAAACATCAGATTATGGCTGGTCAGCTAAAAATAGGTGATAAACTGCCTGCTGAGAGAGAATTATCTGAAGTGTTGGGAGTTAGCCGCAACTCAGTACGTGAAGCTGTCCGTACTTTAGATATTATGGGGGTTATTTCTAGCCAGCATGGGGCCGGTAATTATGTCCAAGGAAACTTTGAAAATAATTTGGTAGAATCTATGTCCATGATGTTCTTACTAAACCAAATTAATTATGAACAGATCAGCCAACTAAGACTTGGACTGGAAACGCAAGCTTTAATGTTAGCCATAGACCACATTACAGAACCGGAGTTAAAGCAGATGGAGCAGATTATATCCCAACTGGAGAACGTAACGGAAGAAAATAATGTGATTCTGGATAAAAAGCTGCATTACAGTATCGCTGTGGCATCGGGTAATGTATTAATTCTTAACATATTACAAGCTTTGTCCACCATAGTGGATCAGTTTATTATGGACTTAAGAAGAGAAATATTAAGCAGTGAAGACAGCAGAGCTGGCTTATATGAAGCTCATATGGGAATAGTGAAGAGTCTGCTGACAAAAGACAAGGAACTGGGCAGAAAATCAATCTATAAGCACTATGCATTAATAGATGATAAGTTAAAGAAATTTGACAAGTAAGGTTATGAGCAAGTGCATAAGCGCATTGCGAATACCCGATTTGATATTATATCCAAATTACTGATAAAATCAGAAGAAGGGACTAATTATATTCCAATTGCTATTTGAATCAAAAGACCTTCTATCTATGTTTTGTGCAATGTGTTTAAAAATAAAGTGAAAGAAATGATAAATATTACATATTTACCAGTAACATATTGACGCTTTAATGAAATAATTATATAATTATTGCAACAAGTGGCACTACCAATTAGCTGCCACTTTATATTTTATTCAAAGTGGTAGTACCAATTTTGAAAGGAGTAGATCTGTGAATATTTTAGTTTGTATTAAACAAGTCCCTGAAACCAACAAAGTTGAAGTAGATCCCGTTACCGGTGTACTAAAAAGAAATGGCGTAAGCTCTAAGATGAATCCATATGATTTATATGCAATTGAAACTGCACTAAGGATTCGTGAAGAAAAGGGAGGTACCATAACCGTTATAACTATGGGGCCTAATCAGGCCATGAGTATTATAAGGGAAGCTTTCTCCATGGGAGCAGATAAAGGAGCAATTATTTCAGACCGCAAATTTGGTGGAGCTGACGTATTAGCAACCAGCTATACCATATCGCAGGGAATTAAAAAATTAGGTCAGTTTGATTTAATACTATGCGGTAAACAAACCACAGACGGGGATACTGCTCAAGTAGGGCCTGAAGTTGCAGAATGGCTGCAGATCCCAAGTGTGTCTAATGTATGTAAAATAAAAGAAATACATAATGATTCTATCGTTGTGGAAATGGATATGAGCGAGGATATCGAAATAGCTAAAGTGGCATTTCCTTGTCTTTTATCAGTAGATAAAGACATATTTACCCCAAGACTGCCGTCCTATCTAAAAAAACAAGCTTCCAAAGACCGTGAAATAACAGTTATTACTTTTGATGATTTGGAAGATAAGAATGAAAAACACTATGGACTAAATGGTTCACCAACACAAGTACAGCGCATTTTTCCACCAGAAGTGAATTCAGAACAGGTAATATGGAAAGGTGGCGGTTCTGAATTAGCAAATCGACTTTACGATAAACTGGAAGAATTAAAACTGGTATAGGAGGAGTGAAAACATGGCGAAGCTTATTATTAATCAAAGTAAAATTGATAATATAAAAGAATTTATAGACATCTGTCCTTTTGGTGCCTTAGAAGAAACAGAAGGAGAAGTTAGAGTCAACGCAGCCTGTAAGATGTGTAAATTGTGCGTAAAAAAAGGACCAGAAGGTGCTGCAACCTATGTGGAAGAGAAAGTGGAAGCAATCGATAAATCCTTATGGAAAGGTATAGCTGTCTACGTTGACCATATAGATGGGGACATTCATCCGGTTACCTATGAATTAATCGGTAAGGCAAAAGAACTTGCTAAAAAGATTCATCATCCTGTATATGCTATTATGATGGGAAGTAATATAAAAGACAAATGTAAGGAACTTCTTCATTATGGCATTGATAAAATATTCGTATATGATCGAATAGAATTAGACCGTTTTAAGATAGAACCATATACAGCAGTTTTTAAAGACTTTATAGAAGATATAAAACCAACGGCTATCTTAGTAGGAGCAACTACCGTGGGGCGTCAGTTAGCACCTCGTGTGGCAGCAAGACTACAAACAGGTTTAACAGCAGACTGTACCATACTGGATATGAATGAGGATACTGATCTGATACAAATCCGTCCAGCTTTCGGTGGTAATATCATGGCACAGATTTTAACTCCAAACCACAGACCCCAGATGGCTACGGTACGTTATAAAGTTATGGATGCTCCAAAGAGAGAAAGGGCAGAATTCGGTGAAATCCTTTTTTGTACTATAGATTCCGAACTCTTAAAAACCAAT
>DPVV01000274.1 GCA_003526525.1 Lachnoclostridium phytofermentans
ATAACTTCTTGGCACCATTATTATCTTCCACCAAAATAGAACATTTTGAATTATTAAATACCTTAAACTTATGGTTATCAACCGTACGTGCAATTCTCCATTCGCCATTATCTAGCGTTTGCTCTCCCAACATATACTTCACACTCTTAATACCTGCACTGGAAAATGCATCGACATAAATCTCATAACCGGAAGCAACCGGATCTAAAATTCCAGGTGCCACAACAATATGAGGTTCATTTACTTTGTAATCCTCTTTCTTACTGCAAAGATAATAATTGTATTCGTCTGTTTTCACTAACGTTTTTTCATACCAATTCTTTGACTTGGTTAAATCATCAGCCATTGCTGGAAGTCTTAAAATAAATTTTTGATCCTTCTTTAAGTTCAATTTCCAATTGTTATCTATTACTGGCTCGTAAGCACCAGCTTTCATTTCATTTTGTAAAAATTCTGTAACTAAAACCTGAGTACGATATAAATTACGTACCATTTGTGTCTTTGCCCACTTGAATAATGGATTTGTATTCGCTAGGGAGGAAAGGGAATTTGATGCAATAATAAATTCCATATCATCTGTTACCGGTTTTCCATTAAGGGTAAGTTCCGTGATTCTTTTCGTATTATTTATCTTAATACCATTAACATTATATCTAGGTGCTACATATGGATCAATCGTATAATAGATTCCGTCAAATACAGAATAGTTCTGCCATTGGTCTGCCCATTCATCCGATATTAACATAGAACCTTCTTTGTCATTTGGATCCAATGTATTATACATACCCGCACACCATTCCATCCACTCACGTAACTGTGCACCGGTTATTGTATAAATACAAGTATATTGACGATACGATTGAAGCGTAAATAAATCTGATTGTTTTACTTTTCCACTAATATTAACATAATCATTCGCTGAATTTGCACCATAGCTATAATTGGATGCAGCAGCAATTACTGGGTAATTTGCATACGTTTTATCAAACCGCTCGATATACCTTCTGGCATACGCAATTCTGGCATCATTTTGTAATTGAAGCGCACTACTATCCTCTAATAAACTATAAAAGTTTTGAATGGTTACCCCATCTTTTAAAGTTGCAACTTCCTGTGAACGATAACTCTCCATCTCCTCTTTCCATTCAGAGAGGCAATCAACAATCGCTTTATTTTCCGTGGTTTTATAATCAGATACTAGACGATTTGAACCTTTTTGTGAAACAATTTCAAACTGATCCGCAGTCTGATCATACTCAAGCGTTAAATCTGCGACACCGATGGAGCGTCCTAAATTCTGAGCCATAACCATAACTTTTCCATTTACAATACCATTTACAGGGTCAACCCCAGACATTGAATTATAGGAAAGATTTGCTTTTGGATTTGGGAAAGCATTGTGCTCATGACCGCAAAATACAACATCTACCTCGTCAATCTTAGTCAACGCATAAGCTGCATTCGTAGCCATAGCTTCCGGTTCTTCCTCACCAAAGCCAGAGTGTACTAAAGCTACCACTATATCGGCCCCTTGCTCTTTTAGTAACTTTGATTCCTTACGAACATTTTCAACAATGTCTTCTGTTTTCCATATCCCAGTATAGTCGTCTGTCTTTGTCGATAATGTTGGTATTGTTTCACCGATGATACCAATATTAATGCTAACCTTTTTTCCTGATTCCGTTACTGCATCTCGGGTAATTATCATATTTTGCAAAAATGGATACGAATTGTCTTTTGAGTCTTTTAAGTTCGAAACAACTACCTTATCCATCAAACCAGATCCTGCAAGTTGCTGTAATAAATAATCTTTACCATAATCAAAATCATGGTTTCCCAATGTTATTGCATCGTAGCCAACCAAAGACATAGCTTGGTAGATTGGCTGGACAACATCCGAATCCTGATTCATAATATATTCCATGCTAGCATCAAATAGTACATCTCCAGCATCTAACGTTATAGTATTCGATTTTCCAACCTCTTCCCTTGCTTTTTCAATCAATTGATAAGCACGGGATAACCCACTATTCGGAAAATTAGTACCACCGATATAATCGACGCTACTAACTGTACCGTGTAAGTCTGTTGTTAAAATAAATCTAAATTTTAACTTATCTTTTTCATTTTTCTTTGTATCAGCATTATCTTTGTTAGACGTACCCGTTGTATTTTCTTTGGTGTCTTCCTGAGATACCGTCGAACTTTTTTCCTGTTTTACCTTATCTGTAGTGGCAGCCAAAGCTTGTTTACCTGGAACCCCTGCAGCCACACATCCTGCTGTCATAGCAACAGCCAGCAAGGCTGTTATTGTTTTCTTTAAGTACTTCTTCATTGTTCTATATGCCATTTAATCAACCACCTTTTGCCTTTCGTTAACGATTGCTATCCTTATACTAATCGTTTTAATGTTATGGAAAATTTAAGGCAAATATAAGTCAAAAGATTAAACAATTCATGACGGTTATGAACAATTTTGGACAAAAGATTAAGAAGTTCTTTGACTCCGTATTTTGGAGTTTTAGAACTTCTTCTCAGACTTTATCTTATTTCTCTGCATATTTTTTTCGCAGAGTGTACACTTTTTGGCTTCCATCCGCGCGTCAGGACGCGCATATAAATTAGGGGATACCTATAGTAAACATTGAAAAAATATTCAAACATACTATTTAACATTTAACTTAACATTCCACCTAACATTCCACTTGCTGCAATGATTAAAAGTTTTTTCCCATACTCTAGAAAATCAACTGGACTATCACCTTTCACTAAAAGGGATATTAATATGTACACAATAAAGTAAACTATAGCTGCAGTCAGTCCCCATATAAATCTCTTTTGTTCTACATGCTTTCCAAGATAAAAACTTCCAATAAATACTGACAATACAGTAATCGCAACTACTGCTACACTAACCGCTGTTCCTCCCATACCCGTTAGATGCATCGCAAAAGAAACAATAAGCAGTAAAAATAAGGTTATAACATAAGAAATAACCAAGGCCTTTAATAAATAAACCGCACGAGATTTAGTTGCAGACATCCTCTCCATTTTTTTTTCCTTTCTACATGTACAAATTTCTAGTGTATTATATGAGCCAAAACAGGCTATTATAACCTTAGTTTGCATAGACACTTCACTCATGCTATACTACAAATAGGCAAAAGAAAGGATGATGAATCATGAAGTATGTTGACCTCCATGTACATACGAATGTATCAGATGGAACCCTTACCCCAACGGAAGTTGTTAATTTAGCAGTACAAAAGAAATTAGCTGCCATTGCAATCACAGACCATGATACCATTTATGGAATAGAAGAAGCAAAGCTTGCTACCAGGGCACAAAGAGAAAATGGTTATGAACTGGAACTAATACCTGGTGTTGAAATTTCTGCTGAATACAAGAAAAAAGACATCCACATCCTTGGTTTATTTATCAATGAAAAAGATACACACTTACAAGAAATCCTCTCAAATGCATTAAAAGAGCGAGAGCAGCGCAATCAAAAAATGATAGATAACCTAAGAGCGGATGATATCGATATTACACTTGATGCTTTATTATTCGATGAACCGAATACTGTTATAACAAGAGCGCATTTTGCGCGTTTTTTAATCGAGCATGGATATGCAAAAGACAATAACGAAGCCTTCTTAAAATATCTGGGATATGATACGAAGTACTATGTTCCAAGAAACTACCTTACTCCAAAAGATGCTATTTCATTAGTATTGCAAGCAGGTGGAATTCCTGTCTTAGCACATCCTTTGTTATATCATCTATCGTTAGAGGAATTGGATGTTCTTATTTCGGAACTAAAAAGCTATGGACTTGTTGGGCTAGAAACTATATATTCCACGAATACAGGTTTCGATGAAGGAATTATAAGACGTTATGTAAATAAATATGAACTTTTGATGACTGGTGGAAGTGATTTTCATGGTAGCAATAAACCTCGTATTGAGCTTGGTAGTGGTATGGGCAATTTGAAAATTCCTTATCAGCTTGTAACGAAGCTAAAGAGTTATCTAAATAAAAAGTAACCAATTTTCCGATAATAACTATTGCGACTATGAACTGCTTTATTCACATACCTTAACATTATAGAACAAACAAGAAAAAGTACACTCCTCAAACATTTCTAGTAATGAATAAAGCTCTGCACCTAGTATCTTGACGAGTTTCAATGGAACCTCGCCCAAACACTTGATGCAGAGCCTTTTTTATTCCTACAATTGATATTCTTACTCAACTGCGATTTTGTATGAATTATTTATTCTCTTCTGAACCTGGTTTCTCAACTTCAACAACTGCTGATTTCTTCATAGGTATTCTACAGTTCTTGTTGTTACCGAATTCTACAATAATAACATCATCCATAACATCAATAACAACGCCGTAGAAACCACTGGTTGTTAACACACTGTCACCAATTTCAAGAGAAGAAATTAATGCATTCATCTGCTTCTGCTGTTTCTTTTGTGGACGAATTGCCATAAAGTAAAACAAGCCACCGATGATAATAATATATCCTATCATCCAAGTCCATGACATAGCTCCTCCCGTTGCTCCAGCGTCTGCTAAAAATACTAATTGATTCATAGTAATCCTCCTATAGATTCTCGTTATAATTCAATGCTGCTGATTTTACTAATTTCCCTGTTCTGCAGCAAATCCTTCTAATTTTTTCTTTTTATAGCTTGCGAAATTTTGATTTTCTATTGCTTCCCTAATCTCTTCCATCATCTTGTTATAAAAGTATAGGTTATGTGTTACTAAAAAGCGTAACCCAAGCATTTCTTTTGCCTTTAATAAATGGCGGATATAACCACGGCTATAAGTCTTACAAACTGGACAAGCACATCCTTCTTCAATTGGACGATCGTCTAGCTCATACTTTGCATTGAGAAGATTCATTTTCCCATGGTTTGTATACGCATGACCATGTCTACCATTTCGTGCCGGATATACACAGTCAAAGAAATCTACTCCACGCTCTACCGCTTCTAATATATTCGCAGGAGTTCCTACACCCATCAAGTAAGTAGGTTTAGCCTCTGGAAGATAAGGTACTGTTTCTTCAATAATCCGGTACATCTCACTATGAGATTCACCAACGGCAAGTCCACCTAAAGCATAGCCATCCAAATCAAGCTCTGAAATTCTCTTCGCATGCTCAATACGAATATCTGTATAGGTCCCACCTTGATTGATACCAAATAACATCTGATGTTTGTTAATCGTATCCTCAAGAGTATTCAATCGATTCATCTCATTCTTACATCTTAATAACCAACGTGTGGTTCTAGCAACCGAATCCTCCATATATTCTCTAGTTGCTGGATGCGGTGGGCATTCGTCAAACGCCATGGCAATAGTAGATGCCAGATTAGACTGTATTCTCATACTCTCTTCAGGTCCCATAAAAATCTTACGGCCATCCACATGAGAGTTAAAGTATACTCCTTCTTCTTTTATCTTTCTAAGGCCAGACAAGGAAAATACCTGGAATCCACCTGAGTCTGTTAATATAGGTTTATCCCATACCATAAATTTATGAAGACCACCTAATTTCTTTATAACTTCATCTCCTGGTCTTACATGAAGATGGTAGGTGTTACTTAGTTCAACTTGTGTTTTAATTTCCTGCAAATCCATTGTGGATACTGCACCTTTAATGGCTGCTGCCGTACCGACATTCATAAATACTGGGGTTTGTATCTTCCCATGTACCGTTGAAAACTCACCACGCTTCGCATTTCCATCCTTACAGATTAATTTGTACATTTTTCTCCTCATTCCTGTGAATCTTTTTGCGCATCCGAAGTTTTTGCTAAGGCTACGCAGGCACAGACTTCATAAGCGAAAGATTTATCTTTCACTCTCTATTCTGCACATGTTTTTACTTTAAATATTGAAATGACTTCACATTCAACATTTTATCTTAATTTTTCCGTACTACGTACTGTAGTACAAGTATACCTTCATTGCAATTGTTTTTCAACTAAATTTTTTCTAAACGGTTTTCGTAGCTTCTTTCATATTGTTAACATTAATTCCATTTATAGTCATAAAAATATTTTTCCTTGTATATTGACATTTTATACCAATTTAGAATAAATATTTATGCATATTACCGAGGTATACTAGATAAA
>DPVV01000183.1 GCA_003526525.1 Lachnoclostridium phytofermentans
ATTATTTATCTATTATTATTTATCTATTATTATTTTTCTCCAGGTATTACCTGGCGTATTCCCTTCTCTACCTGTTTTCTTGGAAGCATTACTTGATGCCCACAACCTTTGCATTTCAAACGAAAATCGATCCCAACTCGAAGAATCTCCCATTCATTACTTCCGCATGGATGTGGTTTTTTCATTTTAATACCATCACCAACTTTTAAATCCATCACTAATCACCCCTGCTCCTTATTCCGCACACTAACTGTATTGTAAAAATTTAAAACTATTATAGCATACGAAAGTTCCATCAGCAAGGCTACATCTTCTTTCTCTAAGTAATGAAAGGGAATAAAAAAATGTATTGCTATTTCTTTTTCAATGTAGTATTATCATACATAGTATATAGTATTGATTACTACATATAATATTATCAGTTTCTATTATACAGGTTACTTATTACCATGGATAACATTGGTATTCTTAAGTTAAAAAACAATTTACCAGAATAAAAAGAAAGAAGGTTGATTCTACTATGGACATGAAAAGACAAGCTACAGCCAAATTCAAATTTAAAGATCCAGGAAGTGCTATTTCGCACCTTATCTTTACTATTATTGCATTAATTGCCACGCCTCCGCTTTTACTAAAAGCATATCATATGCCGGGCTATATTCCGTTATTGTCCATGATATTATTCCTACTTGGAGTTGTCTCATTATATAGTGCAAGCACGATATACCACTCCTTCGATATCTCCCCAGAGATTAATATAAAATTAAGGAAAATAGATCATATGATGATTTATGTTTTAATTGCCGGTTCCTATTCCCCTATCTGCTTAATCGCTCTGGGAAATAAAACAGGTCTTGTTCTTTTTATCATCATTTGGGCTCTTGCACTCCTTGGAATATTCCAAGCACTTTTCTTTATTCACTGTCCAAAGTGGGTAAGTTCAACTATTTATATTGCAATGGGATGGAGCTGCATCTTCTCCTTCACACAATTAATAAACTCTCTTTCAAGACCTGCTTTCTTGTGGCTTCTAGCTGGTGGAATTATCTACACTATAGGCGGAGTAATCTATGCATTAAAGCTTCCAATTTTCAATGGACGTCATAAAAATTTTGGTTCACATGAAATATTCCATCTGTTTTGCATTGGAGGTACACTTTGTCATTATATCTTAATGTATTACTTAGTATAGATTACTTATACTAACATCCATTACATGCCATAGGCAGTAAAAGCGACAGCTTCTTAAAGTATTCTTATCATGATTAAAAAGTGTGAAATGCTCTTTATTTCACACTTAATTTTTTTATTATATTTACCGAATAAGAAACAACACACTTTTGTCATAACCAATATGAATTGGCAAGCCTATTTCCGTATAATAATTAAGGGTGCTGCCCAAACAACCTGTCGTAACCGATTGTGTGGGCAGCACCCTTTGATCTATGTCAAGCAACCGAACATAGTGGTTTTTTAATAAGTGGTAATCCGGGAGGGGGGACCTCCAAGCATATCCAATAGATCGGAATCTACTGACATCCACAGCATCTTGACTACAATAACCCTTTTGCTGTTATTCTGTCGCATGAAAAAGAACGTAGGAAGAGTTCGGTTGCTAATTTTTTTAGATATGTACCACTTGTTTACCACCTTCCATAACTTATTATATGCAAAAGTCGAGAAATTATTGCTTTAATTTAAAAAACACTTGGTTGGATAGATTTTTTTACACTATCCAATCAAGTGTTCGCTTTCACTAGAACTTACTTTTCTCACAGACTGATTTCTTTACTCAACGAGTTACAAACAGGACTCGCTACTTTCTTATTCTTCTTTAAATAAGGTCATAGGGTCTAAACTGCTATCTCCCTCTAATACTTGGAAGTATAAGTTTTCACCTTCTACAGAATAGAATTTACTTACCTTTGCAAGCTTTGCAAATTCTTTTCCAGCATCCACTACATCTCCAACCTTTAGGTGCTCATTTTTTTCCAATTGACCATAGACAAGCTTATATCCGCTTCCGATATCCATAGTAACTGTAACTCCTGTGTATGGCTCATCTACGATTCTAGTAACAATACCTTTTGCTGCTGCCTTAATCGGAGCTCCTATTTGTCCCTGAATAAGGACTGCAGGATTTGTCTTGTATTGTTTTAAGGTTGCATGGAATACCATTTTATCAACACTATATGGAAGAATAACATTTCCTACTAACGGTATTTCTAAACCTTGTGCTTTGTCAAACTTTAAGTTTTCTGCTGTGTTTTGCATTACCGGTTTTGTATCAACTGGGGTATCCTTCTTTGTGGTATCCGAAGGAGTTGTTGAAATCTGTGCTGTATTATCCTTCTGGGTCGTTTCTTCTACCGTATTATCTGCTGTGTCCTGAACTGTCCTACCATCATCTGGCTGTGTTGCAACATCAGAAGGGTTTTTCTCATCATCTTCTTGATCTACTGCATATGTGCCATCAATTATACTTGCATTGTTCTTATCGATGTCAGCTATTTGATTTTCAGGATCATCAAGACCTATCAAATTATTATCCTTTTGTCCTCCTGTTTTTGCTGTCATGGTTACTAGGGCAACTGCGACAACAACAAATACTCCCACCAATAATGTTGCATACACTACTTTCTTTTTGGCCATTTCGCTTAACTTTTGTTTTTTCACTGTTTGCACCCCTACCTTTCTAGGTTAGAATATGATAAGCATTTCGTATGCCTCAAGTATATTTTGTCCTAAGAGGTGCTTTTTATACATAAGCTACAGCCACAAGTCCGTAGTTTCCTTAAGATCCTGTCGATTTATAATGTTTTAATCCAATATGAAAAAAAAGATAGCAAGGCAAGTAAAAAAATGCAGAAGCAAGAGGTAGGATAATAAGCACTGGATCTGTGTTTCTACCTAATAAATAAAGAAAAGGATAGTACTGAAATAATGCAAATGGAACAAGATATGTTACTATTTTTAATACTGTTTTTCCATACGTGTCAAATGGGTACTTACCATATTCTCTTGCACCATCCGTGACAATATTCATCACTTCAATTCCTTCTATTGTAAAGAAACTTACCGCTGCATACAGAAGAAATAGTGCACTATAAAGTGCAGTTCCTCCAATTACCATAAAGCATACTGTGATTATCTTATCAGCACTCCATGTAATCCCGCTTGTTTTAACGCCGTAAACAAACATTACGACAGCCTGAATCATACGACCAATTCTCGTAAATTCTATTTTGCTGCATAACACCTGTAAAAGAATTCCTTTCGGTCGAACTAAAATACGATCAAATTCCCCATTATTTATAATCGAAGGAAACGTATCGAAGCCTCTTGCAAACATCTCAGCTAAAGAATAAGCCATAATATTTACAGCAAAACAAAGCATGACCTCTTGATAAGTATATCCTTTTACAGATGAAAATCTCGCAAATAAAAAATATATACCCAAAAATATATTAAATGATACTAAAAACTGCCCAATCGTAGTTAATAAAAACGATACTTTATATTGCATCGCACTACGAAAATGTATACCAAAATATTTTTTATATAAATTCATCCTTTCTACCTCCTATCCTCATACTGATAACCATATCTTTCATAGCCCACAAATATTGGGCTACTGGCATAATGTCTACACAGTGAATTGCAAAGCAAGTTACAAAGTGAAAAACTTTGTTTTTTCATACTCCAATATGCTTTCTCATTCTTGGCATAACCGAAGGTTTACGCCAAGAATTACACATGGTAAGCCACACATACGGAAGAATGAACATGAAATTCCAATGGATTTCATGTTCATTCTTCCCGTGTGAAGTTTTAGAAGTTCTTAGGCGGCGTCTTTTGGCGCCTTAGAACTTTTCTTCACACTACCCTCCTTGTACAACCACTCTATTCTGCGCTTTTTTTAATAACCATTTACCAAAAGTTATCAAAGCAAATGCCCAGAAAAGTTGTAATGAGATTGCACCATATCCATCTATACCAGAAAGATCACCGCTATAAACTCGAAATGGTACATTTTGCATCGAGGCAAATGGTAACACCTCACACACTTGTCTTATTCCATCTGGTAAAAAAGGTAATGGAACGACTGATCCTGAGAAGAATTCTACCAAAGAAAACGCAACCATACGTATTCCAAGCGGGGAAATCGTATAAAAACATAGGATGTATAAAATCATACTAAATGCTACTGTAACAACCAGCGCAAGACCCATAGAAATTAAAAATAATATAAATATAATGAAACTTCTTGGGGGCTTCATGCCATATGGTTTTGGTAAGCACGCTGCAAGAAGCAATATAGGAATACATCGAAGTACTGCTTTTGATAGACGATTTGCAATATTCCTAGCAAACCACATCGAGTATAAATCAAGCGGTCTGCATAATTCATATGCAATGCCTCCACTCGTAATCGAATCGAATATTTCCCGCTCTAAAAACCACATCATATAAAGCGCTAAAAACGCCTGCTGTAGCCAGATGTAAGAAGTAAGTGCCGAAAACTCCATTGGAAAAGCGGACGGATCCGCCTCATAAAACGCTTTAAATAGTAAAATTTCCATAGCTCCCCATACAAACTGGGTTGACATTCCCGCAATGGCTGCCTGACGATATTGCAAACCCGTAGAAAACCGCATGCGAAAAAAAGAAACATATTTTTTCATATCTTCCTCCACTCTTTTATTCGTTATGTGTTTATTCTTTGATTATGCGATGTCATATTTCCGATACATCGAAGCAATTACTTCGTCGATCGAATCCTCTGCTTTTACAGCCTTTAATTCGTCAAGCGTTCCATCCATCAAGAGTTTTCCTTTACCAATCAGGATAATTCGTTTCGACAAAGCTTCGATATCTTGCATATCATGTGTCGTCAGGATGACCGTCGTTTTATGCGTTTCATTTCGTTTCCGAATAAAATCACGCACTGCAAGCTTTGATATTGCATCCAGTCCTATCGTTGGCTCATCCAAGAATAATATCTTTGGCTCATGGAGAAGAGAGGCCGCTATCTCACAGCGCATACGCTGTCCTAGCGATAATTGTCTTGTTGGGGTTTTCATAATTTGAGATAAATTAAGAAGCGTAATCAGTTCCTCTAAATTATTCCGGTAAGTAGTCAAAGGAATATCGTAAATATCCTTTAAAAGTTCAAAAGAATCAATGACAGGGACATCCCACCATAACTGTGAGCGTTGCCCAAATACGACTCCGATGTCTTTCACATGAGCCTTTCGTTCTTTCCAAGGTATTCTTCCATTTACGAAACAGGTACCGGAATCCGGATATAAGATTCCACTTAAAATTTTGATGGTGCTGCTTTTCCCTGCACCATTGGGACCGATATAGCCAACCATTTCACCGTCAGCTATCGTAAAAGAGATGTCATCGAGCGCCTTCAATTCTTCGTATTCACGGTGAAACAACGCTTTTGTTGCTTCTTTGAATCCAGAATTTCTTCTGCTCACTCGAAAGGTTTTAGAAATGTGTTCCACTTCAATCATATTTGTTCCTCCTGGTAGTAATATTATAAAATATCTTGCCAAGCGGCTGACTTTTCTTGGATTTTGCCAAGAAAATTCCGTGGTATGAAATTTTTTCTGCATCTGTGCACTCACACATGTATTCATGCAGGAAATTACATTTTATCACAATTATGTAATATAGTCAATAAAACAAGTAAATATTACCATAATGTCCGTTTACAAATGCAATTTAATGTGCTAAAGTACCAATGTGTGGTTACGTGTATAACCGTAGCGTGAATAATGTACATGAAAACCATAAAATTATACATTTCATTTTATTTTCATGTAACTATAATGAAAGTACACAACAAAAGCTTTAATTACTTAGGAGGACTTATCCATGACACCAATGAAATGGTTTTTCTCATTTCTAAAAAAGTATCGACTGCGGCTTATCATCGCATTTCTTATGGTAACCGTATCAACCGCCATGTTTATTGTAAACCCTTATGTATCCGGTCTTATTGTTGACCGAGTGATTAAGGAAGGCGAGTACGAACTTCTGTGGAAGTTGGTAATTATCTTAATTGGAACTACGGTTATCCGCTCCATCATGAAGTACTGTTATCTCTTTCTATTTGAAACCACCTCACAACGCATGCTATTTTCTATGAGAGATTATGTATACCGTCGTTTCTTACAGCAGGATTTTAATTTCTACAACAAGAACCGTACTGGTGAATTAATGTCCAGACAAACTGGAGATATGGATGCCATTCGTCATTTCGTGGCCTATGTTACCTACTCCATCTACGAGAACTCCTTGTTATTTTTATTTGCTATGACTATGATTTTTACGGTAGATTACCGTTTAGCGTTATGCTTAATAGCCATCGTACCATTAACAGCCTATACCACAAGGAAACAGTTAAAAGCAATTAAACCAGCGTTTCACAACATAAGAAAACATTTTTCCAGCTTAAATACTGCGGTTCAGGAAAATATCAGTGGTAATCGTGTAGTAAAGGCATTTGCCAAAGAAGATTATGAAATCGAAAAATTCATGAAAGAAAACGATGGCTATCGCGAGGCAGAATTAAATGCAACAGCACAATGGCGTAAGTACATTCCATTTTTTGAATTCTTTGCAAATTTTTCTTTATTCGTACTTTATCTCATTGGTGGTATTATGGCAATCAAAGAAACCATCACTGTAGGTCAATTAATTACGGTGAGTGGTTATCTATGGATGATTAATAACCCTCTACGAATGGCTGGTTGGCTTGCAAACGATTTTCAGCGCTTTGTTACTTCCGTGGAACGTATTTATTATACAATTAATAAAGATCCGGACGTTTCAGATCCAGAAAAACCTCATAAAATTGATAGGTTACAAGGTGAAATTAAGTTCTCACACGTTTATTATAAAAGTGAAGATGACGTAATTTTAAAGAACATTAATTTTCATGTAAAATCAGGTCAAACGGTTGGTATTATCGGAGCTACCGGTTCCGGAAAATCAACACTTATGAATCTTTTGTGCCGTTTTTATGACGTTTCTTCTGGCGAAATCACAGTGGATGGCGTTAATGTTAAGGATTATGAACTTTATAGCTTGCGTGGCAACATCGGTATGGCTATGCAGGATGTATTCTTATTCTCCGATACAATTGAAGGTAATATCGCATACGGAAAACCAAATTGCTCTTTTGAAGAGGTGGAGCGTGCTGCCAAACTTGCGAATGCAGATGATTTTATAAAGCAGATGCCAGAAGGTTATGACACGATTGTTGGTGAACGTGGTGTCGGATTATCCGGTGGCCAAAAGCAACGTATCTCACTTGCTAGAGCAATCTTAAAAGACCCTGCAATTATTATTCTTGATGATACGACTTCTGCAGTAGATATGGAAACAGAATCCGTGATTCAAGAAGCTCTGCATTCGATTCAGAATCGCCACACGGTATTTTATATTGCTCATCGAATCTCCTCCATTAAGGATGCCGATCTGATTTTAGTAATTGATGAAGGTACCATAAAAGAAGCAGGAACTCACGATGAATTAGTAGCAAAAAAGGGTTATTATTATACTGTATTTCATCATCAATATGGTGATTTCGATTCGATAAACTCACCGAAAGGGGGCACTAATCATGGCAAGAAATAAATATGACATTGATGAATCCTTAGATTCTGAGTTTAATATAAAACACTTAAAAAGACTTGGGTCTTATATATCGCCATACCGTAAGGATATGGTAATTACCATTTTATTAATGATGACCTCCAGTGCTCTTGGAATGTTAGTACCACTTTTCTTCATGCAGATAATTGATAATTTTATTCCTAATAAAAATGTCGCTGGAATCGTTGGTGTTTGCTTCTTATTATTAATGATTAATATTATAAATATGATTAATCTTAGACTTAAGGTAAATATTACAGCGAAGCTTGGTCAAAACATCATTCATCAAATTCGTTCTGATATCTTTACTCATCTGCAGGAGCTACCATTTTCCTATTACGATGATCGTCCGCATGGAAAGATTCAGGTACGTGTTGTTAACTATGTAAATAGTTTAAGTGATCTTTTAAGTAACGGTATTGTCAATACGATTACCGATCTGTTCAGCCTATTCTTTATCGTTGGGTTTATGTTATCGATTGACGTAAGGCTTACCGGAATATGCATGATAGGTCTTCCAGTATTAATGGCTTTAATCTTTTTTATTAAAACCAAACAACGTGTTGCTTGGCAGATCCAAAGTAACAAATCTTCAAACTTAAATGCCTATATTGCTGAAAGTATTAATGGTATCCGCGTAACTCAAAGTTTCGTAAGAGAACGTGAAAATA
>DPVV01000184.1:0-3325 GCA_003526525.1 Lachnoclostridium phytofermentans
CTTGTATTGCTTTTTGTTCTAGATTCTCTTGTATTGCTTTTTGTTCTAAATTATCTTTAACAACTTTTTGTTCTAAATCCTTTTTCAATGTAACATTGGAATCCAATGCACTATTGGATTTCGTTTCATTTCTTTTACTTGTTTCCTTTGTATCATTGGAAGCTATTAAGTCATCTGAACTGTTATCCTCAGCTTCTAAAGAGAACAATTCAATTTTGTCCATATTCGCAAATTCATCCTCTTTTGATTTCGCAAGCTCTAATTGATTTGCTTCATCATCCGAAGTATTTGTTTCAGCAATCTGTGAATCATCATCATAAGTAGTACCTATGCTGTAGCAGGTAGTGTCTGTTATCACTAGCATAGCAAAGAAACATACTAACATCACAAGTATCACTGAAACCCTTGTTTTTGCTTTCATATTCGTCTAATTCCTTTCGATGTTTTCTATTATGGACTAATTGTTACATTTGTAACGCCATAATGAATGAACTATCTCATAATTATTACAAAAATATTACAATGGAATTATACCAACGAAATGAAGTTTTGTCAACCTTTGGTACAGGCTACAGTATTTTCAAGCATTCTCTTAATCTTCCAACCATAAAAAAGTTAGTCTAGGGCCAAGTTAAAATAACCATTTGCATAAGCATCTGTATTCAAACGAACCATTGCATATGGCTGAAGTTCACCTTCAAATGCATAATAAGATGGAACTGTTACAATTGCCTCCAGACATTCTTCCTCTTTCATCAGATAAGCAATTGCATCAGCAATCAGATCTTCTGGTAACGTTGTTTCTTTCATCACTAATTGATTATTTTTTTTATAATACATAATAGCATAGGAGTGATTGTCAACTGTTAGTTTAAGTACTTTACCTCCTACAAACCTAGCTTCTTTTACAGCATAGGTAATTGCTTCTAAATTCCATTTTACATAACCTGGTCGGTCAAAATAGAAATCACGAAGCTGCTTATATTCTTCTGGAAGAATATCATTTTTCTCATAGCTACGTTCATAAGCAAGAGATACCTCATGAACTCTGACGTTCTCAGCTTTTATAGACGCAGCAGTAAGCATGTGCTCAGCTGCAGCTTTAAAATATAATTGTTTTTTAAAATATATGGTTTGATAACCACGTCTTTCGTAATAAGAGAATAGCTCCTTGCTTGCTGGTACAAGAATCGTTCCTGCACTATACTTTCCTTCGCTTGTCCGACTTGCTTCTTCTAGTAAATCCGATGCTATGCCTTGATTTCTTGCTTTTGGCAAGGTAGCTACAGCATAAACATAGTGAATAGGCAGGGTTTCATCATCGGCATATCGATACGATGCAGGAAGTAGGGTAAGCATTCCTAAGATTTCTTCCCCTTTCTTGTACACGTAAGTATTCTCTTCTTTAAATCGATTATCATAATAGAAATCCACATAGGATATTTCATCTTGAAAGCAAATCTGCCACATCTTTTTTAATTGCGGCATCATTTCCTTCGTTGCTAATGTAATCAAGTTACCTCTCCTTCACTTTCCTTAACTTAAACTTATATCATTCGTTTATTTTAAAACTGCTTTGTATTTTTCCAAAATTATGTCTGGATAATAGGATAATTTCGCTTTTCTTAGCCCCTCATCTCCCATGTCATCTTCACGGTTAACATACTCATAATCTTGACATTCATGCAATACAAATTGTTGATTTATCATAGGATATGCACCTTGGATATGAGAATATGCCTTTTCTATATGAACAATAAAAGTATTACTATTCAAAGCTTCCCCCATTGAAAATGCAACCACTTCACCATCTAAACGAAGCAAGCCTCCAACAAGCTTAAGCTCATTAAAGTAATGAAAAGCTGTCTTTACTGCACAGGATTCATGTACGAGATTAATATCCTCTCTGCAATGATAAAGTTCGCACCATTTCTTACTCATATTTTTACAATCCTCAATATTTTCCATTGTCATTGGTTCATAAACCCAACTTGGATTATCTTTAAAACGAGCAATATGATTTCGTTTACCATGTAACTTCTTACCTGCTAGTGTTGACAATCTCTCTGTCAAATAAACATAGTCTGCCTCATCACGTACAGAGATATAATCAAATTGTTCTGGAAACAAACTTTTCAGTTCCGTTAATTTATCTTCCGGAATACCTCTCAATTCAAATTTTAGACCACGTTCTTTTGCGTCTTCCATTAATAGTTCTACTACTTCTTTTAGATTTCCTTCCCCTGTAGGGTATCCATAGGTGCGCATTATTCCAAATCCCCCTAAGGTACAATAAAAGCCATTCACGTTGGCACATAATAAATTATACTGCTTTGCCCATAGGAAATTATTCGAGAAGGAATATTCAGCTCCCATTAAATCTGATTTTTTAAGACACTCCTCTATCCATTCCCTATCGGTTAATTCTAATGTTCTAAATGGTATCATATCTAATCCTTTCTTTCGTTTCATTTTAATTTTTATCTATACGCCTTGTATAAAATCAATAATTAATTTTTTTAATAGTAAACAAAGTTGTTTTATGATTCTTTACTTATACAAAACGTTTACCTTTAGTAATCAAGACATTATTCTGTATGATTCGTTTTTATACACATTATTATTGTATTCAAATTCTAAAAAAAATGTCGTAGCAACTACTAACAAATTCATGAAGAAAGCCGCATTTTTCTTCCAGAATATAAAAATTGCATCTGGAAGAAAAAGCGGCAAATTTTAAAAAAGCTTTACTTGCTTTGTTTGTTCACACGAACGTCAAAACCTCTCTTCGTTAAAGCTTTAATAATATTATCAAAATCATCACATTCTACTCTTACAAACAATTCCTGTAACCCTAATGTTTCGGTATTAATTACTACAATGTTCTTAATATTACCATCATTTTTAGCTATAGTCTCTGCTATTTTTGCCAGGGTTCCTTTATAATCATAGGTGTAAATTGTAAATGTATCAAAATTATCGCCAAAAAGTTTTTGATATTCTTTAAATATCGCTTGTTGTGTTACAATTCCTAATAACTCCTCTTGTTTACCTACTACAGGAATAAAACGGAATTTGCTAGCGATGAAGATGGCTGCCGCTTCTTCTATTGAGGTATGTTCAGAGATTGTTACCATTTTGGTTCTCATCATCTCACGAACCTTACGTTCTAAGAACTCCTCTTTCGTTCCAGTAAATTCACGGAAATAATTTTCATAAACATGTTGTTTCGATAAAGCCCCAATGAATTTATTGTGATCCACAACAGGCATAGATAATAGCTGATGTGCTTCAATTGTTTCTAAGGCCTCTCCAATGGTATTGT
>DPVV01000184.1:3478-12147 GCA_003526525.1 Lachnoclostridium phytofermentans
TCCAATGGTATTGTCTACACTGATGCATTTTAACTCTTTCAATGGTATCATAATTGCTTTTACTTTCATATCGATTCCTCCCTTGATATGTTATGGGACCAAAAAGAAGCAACATATGTTTGCTTTCCTTGTCTTGAATTATAATGATTTTACACCAAAAATGCAAGATGAACTTGCAATTAGCTTAAAAAGGAGCTACTATAAAACACAAAAAAGATGAAGAAGTGAGGGAACCAATATGAAATTATGGGGCGGTAGATTCACAAAAGAAACTAACCAACTGGTACATAATTTTAATGCTTCGATCTCCTTTGATCAGAAGTTTTATGTACAGGATATCCGTGGAAGTATTGCACATGTGACCATGCTTGCAAAACAAGGAATCTTAAATGACGAAGAAAAAAATAAAATTATTGATGGTCTCAATGGTATTCGTGATGACATCGAATCTGGTAGCCTTGTAATAGATAGTACTTATGAAGATATCCATAGTTTTGTGGAAGCTCATTTAATCTCCCGTATCGGAGAAATAGGGAAAAAGCTTCATACTGGAAGAAGTCGTAATGATCAAGTGGCTCTTGATATGAAATTATATACACGAGATGAAATTACAATTCTTGACGAATTATTAAGAGAGCTTCTTTTCGAATTATTTTCCTTAATGAAAGAACATACTGAGACATATATGCCTGGTTTTACCCATTTACAGAAAGCACAACCTATTACACTCTCCCATCATATGAGCGCTTATTTTGAGATGTTTCGAAGAGACCGTGATCGCTTAAGTGATATATTTAATCGAATGAATACTTGCCCATTAGGTGCTGGAGCACTTGCAGGAACTACTTATCCATTAGACCGTGATTACACTGCTTCGTTACTCTCGTTTACGGAACCTACTAGAAATAGCATGGATTCTGTATCCGATCGTGATTATCTCATCGAACTACTCAGTGCACTTTCTACTATTATGATGCATCTAAGTCGTTTTAGTGAGGAAATAATCATCTGGAATACGAATGAATATCGGTTTGTAGAGATTGATGATGCCTACTCAACAGGAAGTAGTATTATGCCTCAAAAGAAGAACCCAGACATAGCAGAATTAGTTCGTGGAAAAACTGGCCGAGTGTATGGAGCCTTGATGTCTTTATTGACTACGATGAAAGGTTTACCTCTTGCCTATAACAAAGATATGCAAGAAGACAAAGAATTAACCTTTGATGCAATTGACACAGTGAAGGGCTGTCTCTCCTTATTTACCGGAATGATTCGTACTATGAAATTCAACCGTGATACAATGAAATCAAGTGCAGTTCTTGGTTTTACCAATGCTACCGACGCCGCAGACTATCTTGTAAATCATGGCGTAGCATTTCGTGATGCTCATGGTATCATCGGTCACTTAGTTCTAACCTGTATCGAGAAAAACTGTTCGATAGAGGACCTTAGTCTTACCGAGTTACAAGCTATCTCTCCAGTCTTTAAAGAAGATATTTATGATGCTATTTCTTTAAAAACTTGTGTGGAGAAGAGAAATACCATTGGTGGACCTGGTGTTGATGCTATGAACGATGTGATTATGGCAAGTGGTAAGTATTTAGAAAATTATCCTTCTCTTTCCTAGGAGATAAGGGGCTTTGTCTAGGTTCTCAAGCAGGGAGAATTTCTCCCTGCTTAAAAGTTACTTTAACTATAATCGCGCTATGAGTTTTGCACCATTCTTATTAAGATAACCTTGTAAAAATCCTGATAAAAGTAACACAACAGCCAAAGTTCCATAACCTAATGCCATCACGTTATTACTAGCTACAGTAAATAACAATGCTAATGGTATACCAGCAGTAAGGAAACTGCTTAATGATCCTATCATGGAGGCTGCACTTTGTTTCACAACAACAGTTTCATTTTTCCATTCCAGCATAGGTAACTTTAGATTAATCACAAGGCCAAATACCGCTGTTAGATAGCAATATGAGATTGGCAATGCTATTGTCAAAAGTAAGTCTAAAGCTCCCATCTTTAAACCAAATCCAGCAAGCAATGAAGTTATAATACAAACTGGTACTGTTATCGATAAACTAAAAATAATTTTTGCTCCTAGAATAGTTTTCGCTGCCACTGGTGCAGATTTTAATATCCAGATGTTCTTTCCCTCTAATGATATGGAAGAGGCTGTGATAGCCACCAAACCTACCATTAAGCTCATCACATAAGGTACCATTTCCTTTAACATCCCTGCTGCTTCTGGAATATTAAGCATCTGTTCTATCTGTTCCGATTTAAAAAACATCATAGCAATTACTCCAAATAGCATTAGAACTAATCCCATTGATGTGTTTAACAAATAGATTGTACATGAGAAATAACGTTTTGCTTCTTTTTGATACAACGCTTTTAACTGTCCACTTTTCTTTAATTCCTTCACTTGATACTTCGATGTTGTTTTTTTCGCACTCATTACAGTATTCATCCATTTAAAGTATCGACCAACTATAAAGGAGAACACTATCATAGCTAGAAATGAAACAGCGAGAAAAGCAGCATAGGACAGGAGATCATACTGAATAATTCCTTTTAGATACCAACCAGCTAACGGATATACTTTTACCATCTGATCTCGAATTAATGTACCAAATTCCGCAATCTGGCTTTCACTCTGCATCTGAAAACTAAACACAACAATGAGTAATGTCCCGACAAACATCATGATGGTATGGATTGCATTGCCATACTTAAATCCCGCAGATATTACCGCTATGATAACCCCAAGTATCGATGCTATGATGATTGGAATGATTGGAATAAAAAGCAAAGATATCATAGATAATACATAAAATGCTGGGGATGGCTTTGCCATAATACCATAGATAATATAATTAGGTACTAATAATGCTGCCACAAACACCATATTAATTAAATAGAGTAACATTAAACGGCTTGCCACTACGACCCACGATTTCACTGGTAATGACATAACAATATCATAATCTCTAAATCCAAATAGAACTCCCTTTACCTTATATATCGAAGTAATTAAAATCATAAGGCAAGTCACAGCCATAAATAATCCAGGTAAAACTTCAAGTTCATTCATTGACTTTAGTGCCATTCCCATGATAAAACTATAAGTTCCAGATAAAAAAGCAAACAATAAAAATCCAAGAACTAAAACCGTTGTGACACTGATATTTTTCTTTAGATTTTTGCTTCGCTTCATATTTAAAAATTCGAATGCAGAACCAAGTTGCATTCTTGTAAGCGTCCACACCTGTCTCATAACTTCCTCCAATCTTGCACAAATGGCTTATTCCTCGATAAGCTCCATAAATACTTCCTCGAGACTTTGATTTCCCTTAACCTCGCTTGTCGTACCAGAAGCTATCAATTTACCACCTTTAATAATTGCAATTTTATTACACATTTTCTCTGCTACTTCAAGAACATGAGTGGAGAAGAATATGGCACTTCCGTTTTGGCACATTTGTGCCATAACCTGTTTTAACTGGTGAGCTGCTTTTGGATCTAGACCAACAAAAGGCTCATCTAATATCATCAATTTTGGCTCATGGATTAATGCTGAGATAATCGCAAGTTTTTGTTTCATACCATGAGAATAGGAAGCAATAGCATCCCCAAAATTCCCGGTAATCTCAAACATATCTCCATACATCTTGATACGATTCTCTCTCTCTTTCTTTTCAACTTCGAATAGATCCCCGATAAAATTAAGATATGCAATACCCGTAAGATGCTCATACAAATCTGGATTATCTGGTATGTATGCCATCTTCTTTTTACATCCAACTGGATCCTTCGTTATCGATACACCGTCAATTAAGATATCTCCCTCTTCAAAATCAAGAACTCCAACCACAGCACGTAAGGTTGTCGTTTTACCAGCACCATTGTGTCCAATAAATCCATAGATATCACCTGCCTCAACTGTAAGGCTTAGATTATCTACTGCTTTCTTATTTCCTTTATAAATCTTTGAATAATTTTTTATTGTAAGCATAGTACACTCCTCTCTTTATACGATATTCTACATTTTTCATCATTTAGATAAATATCTAAATATTGATTATACTATATTATAACTGACTTTTATTGTCAAGTAATTTTTAATAGACAAAACAGACGTGTCCCTAAATGCTGGAACACGCCTATTGATTTTTTTGAGCCTATGCTGGTAGCTTTGCGACCAAGGTACTTATCCTTCTCTACTCACCAAGTGAAACCGATTCTGGTACATGAACGTCTATTTTAATTGGCATCTTACCAGTCAACTGAACACTTCTAGTATCTGGTTGTGAATCGCCTAGATATAACTCATAATCCCCTTGATTTAAGATAAACTCACCTTCCTCATTATATAAACCAAAGGCATTATCCGTTAACTCAATTAAAACATCTTTTTCTTCTCCAGGGTGTAAGTTCACTTTTTTAAGACCTTTTAGCTGACAATTTGGCGCATCTTCTCCTAAATATTTCACATATGCTTGTGTTGTCACCGCGCCTTCATAATCACCAGTATTTTTTACCCTTACCATACACTGTACGTTAGAACCTTTCCTTAGAGTATCCGTATTAGCATAAAGTAACGTATGCTCAAAGGTAGTATAGCTTAAGCCATATCCAAATGGATAGAGTGCCTCATTCTTCATATAACGATACGTACGGTTTTTCATAGAGTAATCGGTAAACTCAGGTAATTCCTCCGTCGTATAATAGAATGTTACAGGAAGCTTTCCTTCTGGATTTCCTTCTCCAAAAATCAACTCTGCAATTGCTCTACCACCTTGTGCTCCAGGATACCAGCCCTGTAGTATAGCTGGAATATGTTCATCTGCCCATGGCACTGCCAAAGCACTACCAGAGAGAAGAATTAAAATAACAGGCTTACCACATTCATAAATTGTTTTTAAAATATCTTCTTGAATTCCTGGAAGGGCTAGTGTCTTTTTATCTCCGCTGGCAAACTGATTTCCCTGATCGCCTTCTTCTCCTTCTAAACCTGGATCAAGCCCTAAGCAAGCTATCACGACATCGCTATGTTCACAGACTGCACGAACCTCAGCAATACGATCATTTTCCTGGCTTAAATTAGACATTTTATTTTTAAATAAATGGCAGCCTTCCGAGAAGTATACTCTAACATCTTCCGGAACTACTTGCTTAATGCCCTCTAATACAGTAATGTATTCTGAGGCTGTACCTTCGTAATTACCCACCAAAGCATTTCGGTTATTCGCATTAGGTCCAATAACTCCGATAGAGGTAAGTTTCTTTGGGTTAAGAGGTAATATATTATCCTCATTTTTTAATAACACAACACACTTTTTGGATGCTTTGATATTAAGCTCTTTACTTGACTTCGTATCGACATGATCATATGTAATTGTGTTAAACGGAATCATTTCTTCATTATCAAATAATCCAAGTTTCATTCTTGTTGTAAAAAGACGTATAAGTGCAGTATCAATTGTCTCTTCTTCCACCAAACCATCTCTTACAGCTTGTAGTAAATTAACATAGAGATTTCCACAGTTTAAATCGCAACCACGATTCATTGCCAGTGCAACTGACTCTACTGCATTTGAAGTAACCATATGGTGCTCGTGAAAATCTTTAATTGCCCAACAATCTGAAGTTACATGACCTTCAAACTCCCATTCTCCGCGTAAGATATCTTCTAACAGTGTCTTACTTCCACAGCATGGTTCTCCATTCGTACGATTGTAAGCTCCCATAACTGCTTCCACTTTATGCTCTTTTACAAGTTTCTTAAAGGCTGGTAGATATGTTTCACGCAAATCCTTCTCCGAAACTTCGGCATTGAAACTATGGCGAAGATCTTCTGGTCCAGAGTGAACTGCAAAATGCTTTGCACACGCAGCAGCTTTTAAATAGGTTTCATCATGCCCTTGGATACCGTCGACAAAACGTCCTCCTAGGGTGCCACTTAAGAATGGGTCTTCCCCGAAGGTCTCATGTCCACGTCCCCAGCGTGGATCACGAAAGATATTCACATTTGGTGACCAGAAGGTCAAACCTTTGTAGATATCGTGGTCCCCATATTTTTGTTGTGCATGAAACTTACCTCTTCCCTCAGTAGATATAGTATCTGCAATCTCTTCGATTAAATCTTCATCAAATGTTGCCGCTAAACCTATTGCTTGTGGAAAAACTGTGGCTACACCAGCTCTTGCTACTCCATGTAGTGCTTCGTTCCAATAATTGTATGCCTTAATGCCTAGTCTTGGTATTGCAGGAGCAGAATGTAAGGTTTGAAAAACCTTTTCCTCTAGTGTCATTTTCATTACAAGTTCTTTTGCACGTTGTTTAAACTCTTGTTGTGTCTTCTCTGCTGTCATGATAGGCTCCTCCTAAAAATTCATAATTTCATAAAATGCTTCTTTTGGCTTCATCATCTCATCAAACAGTAATGGCCAGTTCCTACGATTGCTTACTGGAAAATGGTTCAACCAGCTGACATCATCCGTAACTCCCCATAGGGTTACAGAGGTGATATCATTTTTATATTCTCTAAATATCTGAAAGCACTCTTTGTAAACTCTGGCTTGTGCTTTATACTGTTCCATCGTTGGTTTTAAGATTTCTGACCTGTCTTCATATCGAAACATAGATACATCCATTTCTGTAATCTCAAGCGATACTCCAAGCGATAAATACTTTTCAATTGCCTCCTTTAATTCATCCATGGAAGAATGATAGATATTGATATGGCATTGCATTCCAATACCGTCTACAGGAATCCCTTTCTCTTTTAGTTCCTTGATTAGTTTAAAGATTTTATCCCGCTTCATTGGATTAGTCTCATTATAATCGTTATAAAATAGCTTAACCTCTGGCATCTCTTGCTTCGCAAGGAGAAATGCCCTTTCTATATAATCATTTCCTAATCCCTGAAACCATTTGGATTCTCTTAAAAATCCATCTGATTTATCTTCTATTGCTTCATTAACTACATCTACACTATAACAATACGTTCCATATCGCTTACCCAGCGTATGGATATGGTCTGATAATCTTTCTTCTAACCCCTCCTTCGTGGCATCTAAAAATACCCATTCAGGAACTTGGTTGTGCCACACTAAGGTGTGCATTCTCATGTTCAGTTCATGATCTTTTGCAAATTGTACAATAGTGTCTGCCTTATCGAACTGATAATCCTTCTCTCTGTGACAAAGATTAGAAAACTTCATCTCATTTTCGCATGTCACAGAGTTAAAATGATTCTTTATTAATTCTCCATGTGTCCTTATCGTTGAAGCGTTCACTGCTGCCCCAATAAGGAAATAATCTTTATATTTTTCCTTTAAGGTCTCCATCTTAACTCCTTTATTTGCATCTTCTTGTAATATTTAGTAGTTAAAACTTGAAGAAACCATCTGCATTGTTTTCTAAATTACCTCCATTTTTTAACCATACTTTAATTACAAAACTTTTTACATAAACTATATAATTTCATTTACATAAACTTCTTTGATATAATCCTAGTAAAGCGGGATACTCTCATCAAGACAAGCTCCATAGAATGCTGCTTTTGGTAACAGATTATCGTCAAAGAAAAGCGGATACTTTCTCTTATCTCCATTCAACCATGAGTAATCATCACTAAGACCCCACACAGTAACACTGGTAATATTGGCTTGCTTTGTTTCTTTCAGGCTTTGATATAAAGAAAACAGCTTTTTATATCTGGTTCCTAGCTTTGTAAGGTCTTCTAATGAATTACCGGCAAGGTCAATATCTAACTCTGTGATTTGTACTTCCACACCTAGAGAAGCGTATTTCTTAATTGCATATTCATAGTCAGTCATCGAAGGATAGTCCATCTTGATATGACTTTGCATTCCGATTCCATCTAAGATACCTTTCTTCACTAAATCTTCTGCCATGGTACAGATTGCAAATAATTTTGATTTTTCAAAACAGTTATAATCGTTATAGAAAAGAGAAACTCCCTCTTCCGCATACTTTCTTGCGTAAGTAAATGCTAATTCTATGTATTCGCTACCAAAAATTTGATACCAATAGCTATCCTTACTACGATATCCACCTTTGATCCCATCCTCAACATTAATTGCTTCATTTACCACATCCCAGGCATAGATGATACCTGGATAGTTTGTATTACAATAGGTTAACACTTGCTTCATGTAACTCTCCAAACGCTTTGTCATGATTTCCTTAGAAGCAAGCGGTGCATTCGGATCTCTTGAATAATTCTTAGTGAAAAACCAACGCGGTGTTTGCTGATGCCATAATAAGGTATGTCCTCTCATGGATAACTGATGCTCTTTCGCAAACTTCATTCCTAAATCAAGCTTTGAAAAATTCAGTGCTGGCTCAGTCATATATTTCTTTACATCACTGCTACAGGTTTTATAATCTAAAATGTTCTCTGGCTTCATCTCATTTCCCATCGTAATACTATTAAACTGAGTCGTAATTAAGTTAACTCTTCGCTCATCTTTTAATTCAAAGTCCATTAATGCAACTCCGACTTTAAAATCCTCTTTGTAAATTTCACAAAGTTTTGGAAGATTTGCATTATCACCCACTACTCTAACTTCATAAATTTCAATATCATCTATATATATATCTAGTAAATCATCTGGGGTTGCAGATGTATTATATTC
>DPVV01000015.1 GCA_003526525.1 Lachnoclostridium phytofermentans
TGGTAACAAGCATTGACAATCAGCGTCAATCAGTTCTTGGCGTAGCCTCAGATGATGAACTTACAAGCTTAATTAAATTCCAACATGCGTATAACGCAGCTGCTAGATATATAAATGTAATAGATCAAATGCTTGAGCATATTGTGACGAGAATATAAACAAGGGAGAGGTGAGTAAATGCCATCTACATTTTTTGGACTTTCCATAGGAAATAGCGGATTGTATGCTTCGCAGGCTGGTTTAAATACCACTGCTCATAACATAGCAAATATTGAAACAGAGGGTTTCTCAAGACAAGTGGCAAAACAACAGGCTGGAACAGCTCTTCGAGTAAATAGTTCCTATGGTATGGTTGGAACTGGTGTTGATATCAAGGGAGTAAGCCAGATACGTGACGAGTACTATGATTTGAAATTTATGAAGAATAACACGATGTATGGAGCGTACACCACCAAAGAGTATTATTTAACCTCCATTGAGAATTATTTTAATGAAGTAAAGTTGGAAGGCTTTTTGACTAATTTTGATAATATGTACAATAGCCTTCAGGAATTGAGTAAGCAACCAGAGGACCTTACCGTTCGTACTCAGGTTACAAATATGGCTCAAAGTACTTGTGATTATGTGAATTCACTTTCAACAAGCTTAGGTCGTTTACAGGAAGAATGTAATTTCGAAATTAAAAATCAAGTAGAGCGAGTAAACTCTTTGGCACAACAGGTTGCTATTGTTACAAAGCAAATCAATACGATCGAAGTTAATGGAGGTACCGCGAATGATCTTAGGGATCAACGTGCCTTAATGGTGGAGGAGCTATCTGGTTTTGCAACGGTAAGTGTTTCTGAGCGAATTGTTGGAGATGATGTCGGAGTTACGAGCTATACCGTTAAATTAGATGGTCAGACATTGGTTGACACCTATGAGGCGAGCCAATTAAAAGTTGTACCAAGAGATACTAAAGTAAATCAGTTGGATGCAAATGGACTATTTAATGTATGCTGGAGTAATGGACAACCTGTAGATCTAAATAGCCCAACCATGGGTGGAACGCTCAAAGCATTGCTTCAAGTACGTGATGGTAACAATAAGGAAGGTTATCAGGGTAAAGTAACAGCAAGTGCTGGTGATACAACGATTACAGTAACTTCAACAAATAAAAATAATGTAGAAGATTTAAATATTGCAACCAATGGTATTATTACAATAGGTAATAGAGAGTACCATTATAATGGTTTTGCTGTTACAAAGGATGATACCACGGGAGAGTTTATATACGAATTTTCCCTTGATGAAGAAATTAAAGTAGATGTGAATGAAGAAACTGCCCATATAGGAAAACAAATTGATTATAAAGGAATCCCTTACTATATGGCACAGCTTAATAAATTTGCCAGAACCTATGGTAAAGCATTTAATGATGTGCATAAATCAGGACAGGATTTAAATGGAGAACAAGGCTTAGATTTCTTTAATGGTGTTGATGTTGTTACAGGTAAAAACTTTATCTTTGATAAATCACCGTCAGATGAAGGAAATGGATATTTGTTTACCTCAAAAACAGGGGCTTATGCTGGAGATTATGTTGATGAACCAAATTTTGCGTCATATTATTTTCTCACTGCAGATACCTTCGAGGTTACAAAGGCAGTTTATACAGATCCTAAAAAGTTAGCTGCGGCATCCTCGATAGAAAATGGTGTTGCCAACGCTGATATTATTGAGAAGTTATTAGCATTAAAAGATGACGTTAGAATGTTTGGTCAAGGAAAACCAGCACAATTTTTCCAAACTCTAGTAGCAGAGATTGGTATTGATGCGAAACAGGCAGGTAACTTTGCGGAGAACCAAAAGAATATTTTATCAGCAGTTCAGAATCAGCGATTATCCATCAGCGGTGTAGATCAAGAAGAAGAGGCTATGGGCTTGGTGCGTTACCAAAAAGCTTATAACTTATCTGCTAAGGTAATTTCTGTTATGGACCAGATTTATGATAGACTCATCAATTATATGGGCGCATAATACGGAGTTAGTGTGAAAATAGAAAGCAATTTTTACACGGACTACTGAGTTGGATGTTTGTTTAGTTTAAAATCAAGATTTTTCAAGCAATTGCAGCAGAATGGAGATTAGTATGAGAATTACAAATAAAATGATGACAAACAATGTTCTTTATAATATTAACAATAATAAGAACAGTTTGTCCAAAACAGAACAACAATACTCCACCGGTAAGAAGATACAGCGTCCTTCGGAAGACCCTATTATTGCAGTACGTGCATTAAAACTTCGTACCAATCTTACAGAACTAAATCAATATTATGAAAAGAATATTCCAGATGCTCTGGCATGGATGGATCTGACAGAAAGTTCTTTACGTGGTATTAATGAGATTCTAACGAAGGTACACACATATTGCGTGGATGGTGCTAACGATACCTTAACGGAAGAGGATAGAAATAGCCTTGCAGTTAATTTAAATCAGTTAAAGGATCAAATTTATCAGGAAGGCAATACAAACTATGCAGGAAGGTATGTTTTTAGTGGCTATAAGACGGATTCTAGCTTAGTTTTTTCTGAAAATACATCAAACTATAATTATTTCCTAACAGAGAGGTTAAGCGGAACTAACTTAGATGTGGTTCAAAAATCGATTAATTCCTTCGAGTTATCCTCTTATAATCCAAATGCACCTTTGGATACTAGTTTTGATGAAAAACCGAATTATATTACTGCACACCGCTTAAGATTGGCATATAATGATCTCAAAAATTTGGATGATGGACAATTAAAGATTGAGATTGCTGATCAAGATTCCGATGGTAATGTAATTCTTGACGGTGATGGAAATAGAACGTATACTGAATATGGTGGTATTATCGAATCGAAGTTGTCCACAGATGATGACGCATATACTCCGCCAGATGGAACGATTTATTTTCTAGCTGATACCGGAGAACTAATTTTACCGGAGGATGTATATCAGGATTTCCGTGATAAAGCGGATATTAAGGTTTCCTACGAGAAGAATTCATTTATGAAGAATGATTTAAAACCAGAGCATTATTTTGATTGCGTACAAACTGATTTAACAAGCGATGATCTGGTTGAACGTACATTTACAAAACAGAACCAGGAAATCCGTTATGAGATAAACTTTAGTCAATCGATGGTGGTAAATACGCAAGGAAGTGACTCAATCAACCACACCATAGGAAGAACCATCGATGATATTATTTTTGCGGTAAACAGTGTTATTGAAGTTGATAAAAAGATCTCTGAAGTAAAAAAGATGTTAGAAAGCGGAAATGTTACAGAAGAGCAAAGATCTACATTAAATCAAGCTTTAGAAGTATTAACGACTGAGAAGACTTTAAAAGATGAGGTAATGCAAAAAACATTTGGAAGTGCCCTTACAGAAATAAAAGGACAGCAAAATATTATCAATGTTGCAGTTTCTGATCTAGGTAGCCGATCCCTTAGAATACAGCTTACAGAAAGTCGTTTATCGATGGAACAAGTTGACTTTGAGGATTTACTCTCAAAGAATGAGGATGCAGATGTTGTAGATACGATAATCAAGTTAAAATCACAGGAAACCGTATATAATTCTTCTTTATCTGCGGCTGCTAAGGTTGTAAAGAATTCGTTATTGGATTTTCTATAGAATGAGGAGGACTCATTCTTAAGGATTCGTTATTAGACTTCATATAGAATAAAGTAGCAGCACATTCTTAAGAATTCGTTATTGGATTTCCTATAGTTGTAATGGCAGAAAGGAAGTGTACTTATGGTAATAGCAACAAAGCACTTTGGTGAAATAGAGTTAGAAGAAGATAAAATTTTAACCTTTGATCACGGGATATTTGGATTTGAGAATTGCAAACGATATACTATTCTATACGATGGAGATGATGAGAATAGCAGCGTAATCTCCTGGTTACAAAGTTTAGATGAGGTATCCCTTGCGTTACCTATTATTCAACCTAGCCTTGTTATTGATGAATATAATCCAGTAATAGAGGATGAATTGTTGGTGTCCTTAGGTGACATCAAAGAGGAAAATGTCGTTGTTTTCTTAACATTAACAGTACCTTCTGACTTAACGAAAATGACTACAAATCTAAAAGCTCCAATTATAATTAATACTGAAAATAAGAAGGGCTGCCAGGTTGTTGTA
>DPVV01000014.1 GCA_003526525.1 Lachnoclostridium phytofermentans
ATTCCATTCTCGTTTTTTATTATGATATATTTCTTTTGCGTATCGGATGGTTTGTATCATCTCATGAGCATTATAATTTTTAAAAGTAAATCCTGTCCCTGTACTTTCATATTGGTTATATGGCTCAATAGTATCTACAAGACCTCCGGTTTCTCTCACTATTGGAACTGTACCATACCTTAAACTCATTAACTGGCTTAATCCACATGGTTCAAACAGTGATGGCATTAAAAATGTATCACAAGCGGCATATATTTTATGGGAGCGTTCATTCGAATAAAAAATATTTGCAGATACACGACTACTATATTTCCATGCAAAATGGCGAAATAAATTTTCATATCTATCCTCACCAGTACCAAGGACAATAAGTTGCGTATCCTCTGCGCATATATCTTCCATCACGCAGTCAATCAAATCCAATCCTTTTTGATCTGTTAAGCGTGAAACTATTCCTATCATAAAAGCTTTATCATCCTTCTCAAGACCTAGTTCCTGTTGAAGTGCACGCTTATTTTTTATCTTTTCTTTTCTAAAGTTTCTTGCATTATATGGATTGTGTATAAGAGGATCAAGTTCTGGATTATATTCCTCATAGTCAATTCCATTTACGATTCCACATAGACAATTGGAGCGAGCGCGCATTAACCCATCCAATCCTTCTCCGTAGAAAGGCATAGTGATTTCGTGTGCATAAGTATCGCTAACCGTTGTTACATAATCAGAGTATACGATACCACCTTTTAGATAATTCGCATCACCATATGACTCCAATTTGTCAGGAGTAAAGTAGTACTCAGATAGCGCTGTTATATCCTGTACCGTCTTTTTATCCCAAACTCCTTGGAACTTTAGATTGTGTATCGTCATTATAGTTTTTATACCATGATAAAATTCATTTTCCTGAAAGCTATCATGTAAAAATACTGGTACTAACCCTGTCTGCCAATCATGACAGTGTATAATATCTGGTCGGTAGTCAAGTACCGGTAGACAGGATAACGCCGCTTTACTAAAAAAAGCGAATTTTTCAATGTCTTCGTATATATTTCCATATGGTTTATTCCCTGTAAAATAAAATTCATTATCAATAAAATAATACCATACTCCTTCATATTGATATTCTAATACACCAACATATTGTGTTCTCCAATTTAAATTCATGTAAAAATGCGTCAGGTACTGCATTTTATCCTTCCACTGTCTTGGTATCGACATATAATTTGGGAGTATTACACGAACATCAAAATTATCCTTATTTATGTATTTCGGTAGAGAACCTACCACATCAGCCAGTCCACCTGTCTTAATAAATGGAACGCCTTCTGATGCAACGAATAAAATCTTTTTCATACATTATGCCTCCATTTTTATTATTGCAATACCTTTCTAAAATCTGTTCTATAAACTATGTATGCAATACTAAAAATAATTATACAATACATTACAATAATAGAAAAGAGGCAAATTCATCACATTCTAAGCTTATATTCTAAACGAATTTTATCCGCTATTAAAGCTACAAATTCTGAATTCGTTGGTTTACCTTTTCCATTACTTACGGTATAACCAAATAAATCATCTATTGTATCCATCTTACCACGGCTCCAAGCTACTTCTATTGCATGGCGAATTGCTCTTTCCACTCTGCTTGGCGTTGTTTTATGACGCTTTGCAATCGATGGATATAATTGTTTTGTAATGGAGTTTAACATCTCAGTATCATCAACAGACATCATAATTGCATCTCTAAGATACTGATACCCTTTAATATGTGCAGGTACACCGATTTCATGAATAATATTGGTAACATCGGATTCCAAATTTTTTTCTTTATAAGCTGCAGGATTATCAAATGTATTTAGTTTGTGATTATCCACTAATTTAATATGATAATCAGCTTTTAATTGCTTAATTCTGCTTAATACAGTATTGTTATCGAATGGTTTTAAAATATAGTAACTAGCGCCTAATTCAAATGCATTCTCAGTTACGCGCTCTTGACCAATTGCCGTAATGACAATAAAAGATGGTGCCTTTTTAAATTCAGAACTCTTCTTAATCTTTTCCATAACTCCTAGACCATCTAATTTTGGCATGATTAAATCCAACAAAACAACATCAGGATTTTTATCCTTGATGACTTCTAATGCTTCGAGACCATTTTCTGCTCTTCCAATTACTTCGATATCATTATCATTCTTTAGTACTTCCTCTAATAGATTTAACATTCTGATGTTGTCGTCAACGATTACCACACTTATTTTCCCCATTACGAAACCTCCTAATATTCTTTTCCTTCCGATATCATACGAAGATGTGTTATAATGAAAGGGGCCCAATTCCTTTCATAGCTTTCTTACCTTTTATGACACTATCTACTTTACATAATATGCGCGCTATATCAGTAAAGCTGTTTCGTATGATTTTTTATACTAATCTCAATTATATAACCTCTAAAAAATCGAGTAAATAACTTAAATCTATGGTTTTTTTCGAAGTTTTTTTAGTATAGTTTTATGAGAAATTAGTATTGCTGTAACATGAAAAACAATTTGTTTACAATAAACTTCGGCAAGAGGTCTAACATGCCAAACATAATTTCTAATTCTAGAATAGAAGAATGCATATTGTAATATTTTGCTAACAGTCACAGGAAAATTATACCCATAATTTACCAATTTTTCAATTCTATTTTAACGCATTATTCGACAGAAAGTCAATCCAAATTTTATGATTTTTTAATTTTTTTTTAATTTTCTTCTTAAAAAGGTTCTATTGTGAAGCAATCGACTTTCTGTAAAATAGGCGTAGAAACAGCTTTACTGTTGGATTATCTCGAGCATATTTTCTATGAAAGTGCCATATCCCATCGAAGCATCTCGAATAAAAACATGAGTTACAGCTCCTACTAATTTCCCATTTTGAATAATTGGACTACCACTCATTCCTTGAACAATTCCCCCAGTCAAATCCTTTAAATGTTCATCCGTAATCTTTATTACCAACCCTTTACTATGAGTTTTATTTCCAAAATCGATACTTTCAATGGATATCTTATATTCTTTTATTTGGCCTTCCACATTACAAAGAATGGAAGCATCTCCTATTTTTATCTCTTGTTTTAATGCAATTGGTATCGCATTATTATATATATTATTTGAAACACGTTTGTAAATATCAGAAGTATTTACAATTCGTCCAAATATCCCTTGCGGAGTATTTTTCGTTATTGAACCAATTTTATTAAGAGTATTTTCATGGATAACTCCACTTAATTCACCAGGTTGTCCCGCCTTACCTTTGATGATATTTACAACTTCAGCATCGTATATTCCGCCAGTCTTTACGGACATTAAAAGTCCAGTATCAACATCTGTGATTCCATGTCCTAATGCTCCATAATCACCAGTAGTAGTAACAAAGGTTAATGTTCCAATTCCTTGTGTATCATCTCTTATCCAAGTTCCAATTTTATATTCACCAGTTGCTGTAGCAACTGGTTGTACTTTTAAGGTAACATACTCAGAATCTCTTCTTACCTTTAGTGAAACTGGTTCACCATTGCTTGCTTGAATTATTTTTATCAATACTTCTTTATTAGACAAACTTTGATTATTTGCTTCCATAATATAATCGCCAGTTTTTAATATATTAAGAGCTGGTTCATAATTCATACCATCTTTCGACATTACCTCTGATGTACCAAGCACTAGAATACCATCCGTTTCTAAAGTAATACCTATTGTTCCCCCACAGGGAATGACTTCTATAGTATCAATTACATCAAGGGAAATATTTTTAATAGATAGCCAACCAAATAATTTTAAATTTACTTTATAAGAGCCAGTTTTATTTGCTTGTAATTGAAACGGTTTATTTAAGTCAATGTGTAGCTGTCCAGCAGGTACATTAGATTTTGTAATCTGTGATACCGTAACATCATCGCTTTCAATTTCCGCACTTATTGGAACTTTAAGATTAAAACTCTGCGATTTATCGACCAAAATTCTAACTTTATCAGGTATAGCCTTATTCAATATATAATAGGAAAATAAGAAGATACCTATGACATCAAGTATTAAAAATAACACTAAAAATCTTCGGTATCTACTTTTTCTCGGATCGGCATTAATTTCCCCAGTTTGTGATTTATGCATGCTAATCTCCTGCCTTTCTCATAACATAACTTTATGCTATAACTAATGAATTTCAATTGAATCAAGCGAACCATGTCGAGAAGAACTTCATGTTGATACAAACGAACTTCATATTAAAACTAATGTTTATAAACAAAAATTTTATGTTATATCATAAGGACCTCATGTTACTAACTTTCGTCAGAATACAAAAGGATATACCGTAATAGTATATCCTTAATTCTTAATTTCTTTCTGAGTTTAGTATGTGTAAATCATTTTTTTTCAAACTAGGATTTTTAGTCTTTGTTACCAATCCTATTTTTACTAGAGCTAAATGCTCTTTGGTAGCAATTTAACGGTATTTCTTCGTATGATTTGCTAGTTCTTTCATTTCTAAGGCGTTCGTTAAAACATTGTCCGTAATTTTAGCACCACCAAGAATTCTTGCCAGTTCTTGAACTACTTCTGATTCGTCTAATTGGCGTATATTTGTATTTGTTGAAATACCATCGGTATTTTTTTCAATAATAAAATGTGTATCCGCCATCGCTGCAATCTGTGGTAAATGTGTAATACATAAAATCTGATGTTCGCCAGCTAATAATCCTAACTTTTCAGAAACTTTTTGAGCAGTTCTTCCACTGATACCAACATCTATTTCATCAAAAATTAATGTCTGAATATCATCTTTTTTAGCCATCACGGATTTTATAGCCAACATGATTCTTGACAATTCACCACCGGATGCAATTTTTGCTAGTGGTCTAATTGGTTCTCCTGGGTTAGTTGAAATCATAAACTCAGCTTCATCTAAACCATTTACCGTATAATTGTTAAGTTCTTTCATCTCTATCTCAAATTTAACATCTAAGAAATTTAAGTCAATTAAAGCTGTTTTCATCTTTTCCGCTAATTGTAAAGAAGTTTTTCTACGAATAGAAGATAAAATCTCACATTCTTTTCTTAATTTTTGTTCGGTCACAGATATTTTTTGATTTAGTTCTTGCAAATATTCATCGTAAGCTTCGAATTTTTTCTTTTTTGAATCCAAATTTTTATAATAATTAAAGATCTCACCAATGC
>DPVV01000089.1 GCA_003526525.1 Lachnoclostridium phytofermentans
ATCAAAAGAACAACGAGGAAACGGAGGAAGCTGCGCAAGATACCTTAACAGAACGTTTCCATTTATTAGAACCGTTATCTCCAATCAATAATGAAATCAGACGTTGTATTATCTCGGAAGAAGAAATTGCAGATGATGCAAGCTCAGGATTAAAGAGTGTAAGAAGACAGATTAAACTAACGAATGATAAGGTACACGAGCAACTTGGAAGTATCTTAAATTCTGCTTCTACCAAGGGAATGCTTCAGGATGCAATTATCACGATGAGAAACGGTAGATATTGTCTTCCAATTAAGCAAGAATATAAGAATACTTTCCAAGGCATGATGCATGACCAGTCTTCTACTGGATCAACCGCTTTTATTGAGCCAATGGCGATTGTTAAGTTAAATAATGAACTTGCTGAGCTTGCGATACGCGAGCAGGAAGAGATAGAGAAAATACTTGCTGAACTTAGTAATCTGGTAGCTACAGAGAAATATAATCTTAAGTATAATCAGACTACGTTAGCGGAACTGGATTTTATCTTTGCACGTGCGGGGCTGTCAAAGAATATGAAGGCAAGTCAGCCACATTTTAATAATCATCACTACATTAATATTAAAAAGGGACGTCACCCACTGATTGACCCTAAGAAAGTCGTGCCGATTGATATCTATCTTGGCGATAAGTTTGATCTATTAGTTATAACAGGACCAAACACGGGTGGTAAAACCGTATCGTTAAAAACTGTTGGTTTGTTTACGTTAATGGGACAGGCTGGGTTACACATTCCTGCATTCGATGGCTCAGAATTATCAATATTTGAGGAAGTATATGCAGATATAGGTGATGAGCAGAGTATTGAACAAAGCTTAAGTACCTTTTCTTCTCATATGACCAATACCGTTTCTATTTTAGAACATGCTAACGAAAATTCCTTAGTACTATTTGATGAACTTGGTGCCGGAACAGATCCAACGGAAGGTGCTGCTCTTGCGATGGCAATTCTAAGTTACCTTCATCAAAGAAAGATTCGTACCATGGCAACCACACATTATAGCGAGTTAAAAATATTCGCTCTCTCCACAGAAGGAGTATCGAATGCATGCTGTGAATTTAGCGTAGAAACCCTTCAACCTACGTATCGTTTATTGATCGGTATACCTGGTAAGAGTAATGCGTTTGCAATATCCTCTAAGCTTGGATTATCGAATTATGTTATTGAAAAAGCGAGAGAATTTATCGGTACAAAGGACGAAAGCTTTGAAGATGTCATTAGTAATCTAGAAGCTAGCCGTATTGCGATGGAGAAAGATAAAGCAGAGGCAGAGCAATACAAAAAAGAAGTAGAAGAATTAAAACGAAAGTTAGCGGAAAAGAATACAAAGATTGATGCTGCAAAAGATCGGATCCTTAGAGAAGCGAATGAAAAAGCTAGGACTGTTCTTCAAGAAGCAAAGGACTATGCGGATGAAACCATTCGTAAGTATAATAAGTGGAGTGCGGGTGGCGCGAACAATAAAGAAATGGAGAACGAACGTGCTGCCTTACGTGAAAAGCTGGGAGATACGGCTTCTAGTCTAGCTTCTAAAGAAAAAAAGAACCGCAAGCAGCATAAACCTTCCGACTTTAAGGTTGGTGACTCTGTTCACGTGATTAGTTTAAATTTAAAGGGTTCTGTAAGTACTCTTCCAAACGCAAAGGGAGACTTATATGTACAAATGGGAATATTACGATCCCTTGTAAATATTTCAGACCTAGAATTAATTGATGAAGAAACGATAGTTGCTCCAACGATGACGAAAACCCAAAGCGGTAAGATTCGTATGAGTAAATCGTTATCGATAAGTCCAGAATTAAATATTATTGGAAAGCGTGTGGATGAAGCACTCCCAATGGTGGATAAATACTTAGATGATGCTTATCTTGCTCATCTGCCACAAGTTACGATTATTCATGGTAGAGGTACAGGTGCGCTAAAAGATGCAGTTCATGCACATCTAAAAAGAACCAATTACGTAAAGAGCTATCGTGTAGGTGGATTTGGTGAAGGTGACCATGGGGTTACGATTGTTGAATTTAAGTAAGTGACTACTGAGAAGGCATGGTTACAGACTATGAGCGGGCATGTTTTCAATATTGTGCTGCCACACAAATTCGCAGATTTGTGGTAGAATGGAGGTTAGTATGGCAACAAAGCAAAAGATTTTAATTGTGGATGACGATGCCAATATTGCAGAGTTAATTTCACTGTATTTGATGAAGGAATGCTTTGATACCAAGATCGTCTATGATGGGGAAGAGGCGATTACACAGTATCGGGAATATCAGCCTAATTTAATTCTCTTGGATTTGATGTTACCAGGAATTGATGGCTATGAAGTATGCAGAGAAGTTAGAAAGACCAGCACGGTACCGATTATCATGCTCTCTGCGAAGGGAGAGATCTTTGACAAGGTCTTAGGGCTTGAACTTGGTGCAGATGATTATATGATAAAACCCTTTGACACGAAGGAGTTGGTAGCAAGAGTAAAGGCAGTACTTCGGCGCGTAGTGCCATCACAGTCAACATCAGAGCAGGTAATTATGCAGGAGCTGGGTGATTTTGTGTCTTACCCTGATCTTGTCATCAATCAATCGAATTATTCGGTAACTTACCTCGGGGATTCCATTGAAATGCCACCAAAAGAATTAGAGTTGTTTTATTTTCTTGCTTCTCATCCGAATCAGGTTTTCACAAGAGAACAATTACTAGATCATATCTGGGGTTATGAGTACATTGGAGATACAAGAACCGTGGACGTTCATATCAAGCGTTTGCGTGAGAAAATTAAGGATCATACCTCATGGAGACTTTCCACGGTATGGGGAATTGGATATAAATTTGAAGTGAAGAAAAATTAGTCCATATCGTAGGAAATATCAGGCGTTAAAGCGCCAGAATAGAGGATGCTATGAAGAGAACAGCATTTGTAAAATTAATTCTATGTTATTGCTTTGCTGCGATTTCGATGTTTCTGCTTTTAAATACCTTTGGGGTTAAATTTATGGAAAATAAGCTGATGGATCGAAAGAAGGATGAGCTTTATAATGAGGCATCCATTATTGTTACTGACTATGCTACTGAGATGGTAGAACAGTTGCGAGTTATAGATAATTTTCTTGGTACTCGAATTTGGATTGTCAGTAAAGACGGTACTATAGTAGCAGATACAAGAAGCAATGCAATAGGGATAAATATTACAAATCTGGATGCTAATTTTTTAGAGCAGACATTTTCGGAAAATGTATATTTTAAGGGGATATTTACAGAACCTATGCTTAGTGTTGTAGTGCGTATTCCTTATAACTATTCCATTAAAGGGTATGTTTGTATCCATATGCCAATGGATAGTATTCGAAGTGAAAGCATTTATTATATTGATGTAGTCAATGTCTGTTACTTAGTATTTTTAATCATTTTATTCTTAATTTTTTTGATTATCTATTATATTACGGTTTTTCCAGTACGTCGTATTACAATAGTTTGCAGTGAATATGCCAAAGGAAACTTTGATGAACCAATGGAAATACGGACGAATGATGAGTATAGGGAATTAGCGAATAGCGTCAAATACATGGCAGATGAACTTAAGAATTTAGATGATTATCAGAAAAAGTTCGTGGCTAACATCTCTCATGATTTCCGTTCCCCTCTTACCTCGATTAGAGGGTATGCAGAAGCTATGAGAGATGGGACAATACCATATGAGATGCAAAATAAATATCTTGATATTATTTTATTTGAAACAGAGCGTTTGACTAAGTTAACAACAAACCTATTATCCTTAAATAGTTTTGATAATAAAGGTACGTTACTTGATCTTTCTTCCTTTGATATCAATGCTGCTATAAGAAAGACAGCAGCTACCTTCGAAGGACAATGCACAAAGAAGCGTATTGTGTTTAATTTAGAATTCTCAGCGAAGGAAACTTTTGTAGATGCGGATATTGACAAGATTCAACAGGTCCTTTATAACTTGATCGATAATGCGATTAAGTTTAGTAATGTAGATTCCACAATCAAGGTGACAACGGAAGAGAAGGGTTCAAAGGTCTTAATATCGGTAAAAGATCACGGAATAGGAATTCCGAAAGATAGCATTAAAAAGATTTGGGAACGTTTTTATAAGACAGATTCCTCAAGAGGAAAAGATAAGAAGGGAACTGGCCTTGGGTTATCGATTGCGAAGGAAATTATTACCTCCCATGATGAAAATATTAATGTTGTCAGTACTGAGGGTGTTGGAACAGAATTTATTTTTTCTCTAAAGAAAACAGATTATTAAAAGCCGGTAGAAAAACCTAAAGAGATTAAGGTAAAACAGGCGGCAAAGCCTTTGGTTTGGAAATAATGTCGAAATACAGTAAAATACCGCAAAAACGTAGCTTTATTGTTTACAGTTTCTTCATAGTTAGTTCATAAGTCTGTGCTAGAATGATAAGACAGGCACAATTGATACTTATGTATGCGTAAGGAGAGCACATATGGAAACAAAGACACCTGAACCTGAGAAAGAGTTTCGCTTTATTCAGGAAAAAGTAGTACCAAGGAGAAAACACAAGGTGAAAAAAATGGTGTATGCCGCTGTTTTTACTGTGGTACTTGCAGTTATTTTTGGACTGGTGGCAAGATATGTATTCATAAAATCGAATCATTTTTGGATTAAGGTACTTGGAATTGATACGACTGAAAGAGAACAGATTACTTTCCCATCCGAAGGGGCAGAGAATCCTACAGGATCTGATGGTACAGGGGAGAATGTTACGATAACACCGAGTATCAGTACGACACCAGAACCAACTGCTACTATTACAGGGGTACCGGATAACGAAGATCAAGCAACGGTTGTTGAGAAGAAAATAGAAGCTACCGTGGAAGATTATGAACGTATGCTATTTGAATTAAAGAAAGTTGCTACTTCGGCTACGAGCGGTTTAGCTGTGGTAACAGCCATAGAAAATCAAGTAGATTGGTTTGATGAAACGTATGAAACCAAACGCACTACTACCGGTATCATTATTGCGGAAAATAATGCAGAACTACTTGTTTTAACGAGTCTAGATAAGATTAATGGTGCTAGTGATTTAGAAGTAACATTTAACTCCAGCTTTAGTGTTTCTGGTTTTACCGTTTCCGGTAAACTATGGTCTTATGATAAAGATTATAATTTAGCAGTAGTTGCAGTTAAATTAAAAGATATACCACCACAGAAAATGTCATCAATAAAGATTGCAGATCTAGGAGAATCGTATTCGATTACGCTTGGTGCGCCAGTGATTGCACTTGGAAAGCCTGATGGATATAATGGCTCGATGATGTTTGGTATGGTCTCTAGCAGTGGTGATTCCTATTACATTATGGATAATCGCCTTGATGTATTTCATACTAATTTGAATGTAAATAATAACAGTGATGGTGTCATTATCAATACAAAAGGACAGATTATTGGTATCATGTCTGAAAAGATGAAGGATACTGCAAATCCGGATGTAAATACAGTGGTTGGTATCTCTAGGTTAAAACCAGTCATAGAAAAACTAGCCAATAAAACCGAGAGAGTTACTTTTGGAATTATAGGTGAAGATATTCCTTCCGATGTCTTACAATCCTTTAATTTATCTACAGGAATTTATGTAACAGAAGTTCGTTCTGATTCACCAGCATTTAATGCAGGGATTAAGCAGGGGGATATTATTACTCAGGTGAATGAATACTCAGTTACCAACATATCTAATTTCGCTAGTATTTTAAATAATTACAAACCGAAAGAAACCGTGACTGTTGTGGTTCAACGAAAGGTTAAGCAAGAACTTTCGGAAAAGAGTATTAAGGTTGTACTGGAACTAAAAGAATAGATGTTTAATAATTATAGAAATAATTCAACAAGAAGAAGCACGCCTAGCGAACTTATCCTTGTCATGAATAATAACGGGGCTTTTGCAAAATAGAGGAGTAATCTATGAAGCGAAAGTTCCGTTTTTGTCTTAAATCGAACAAAAGCAAGTCCCGAAAGACTTACTTTTGTAGTATCATTAGCTTACTCTACCAATGGTAGAAATCTAGATTTCCTATGCTCCAACCTAGAAAGAAAATACGATTATTAAGCATGAGATAGGTCTGGAAAATGTAATTTTAAACGTTCTACATTAAGTAAATCTTCACCAAGAATGAATAAAGTACTATCTTCTTCATGGTAAGTAGATACTTCGTATAGAGAGGTATGAAACGGGGTAAATCCTAACTCAATTGTTTCAATGATATCACTGTAAAATAAGGCGATATCCTTAGGTTCAATTATTTTTGAAGCAATAATTTGGTGAAGAAAAAGAGTTTTACTATGAATCGAGGCCACGATGTAGCAATCTAATTCAGGTAAATAATAAATATTATCACAGTATGGACCTGTTAACCCAAACGCCATGAGACCGAAATTATCCATGGAGAAAGCTTCATTTGGTATACTATGTTTCATCGCTTCTAGCAAAACATTACGATTTTTATCATCGGACATATCTACTTTTTGAGGTTTTAAAACTTTGCCTTCAAGTTCATGTTCTGATTCTGAAAAATTTAAATGATAACGATAAACATATTCGTTACTTTTTATAAATCCAAACTTCGGATAAAACTCGAGTACACTGTCATTTGCAAAAAGATAGATTCCGTCCACTTTACCAAGATATTTTTCTAAAATTGATTCCATCAGTTGACGACTAAGACCTTGATTGCGATAAGCAGGGTCTGTCATAACTGTTCCAATTTGTAAGAAACTCTTTTTCACCCCAGCGATTGTCATAGTCATATGATTGACAGAAATATTAGCAACAACAGTATTACCATCTATCATGGAATGTGGTTCATATGATTCACTCCAATACCCATGGTCATACCAATCCTTTAGTTGGAAATGAAATACCTTTTGGGTTAAGGCATGAAAACTATTTCTTAAAGCAGTGTCATTTTGATAATTTACTCTATACTCCATAATAACCTCATTTCTAGCATATTCAAGTATATCTAGATAGCCTATGTAAGATATTGTTTCTTAGTATTATTGCTTGTAACGATACAGTGTATATAAAAATACAGTTTATATAAAAATACAGTTTATACAACAATACAGTCCATTAGCAATATGGAGGTTGATCGGTAGATTCCCTCCTACGACAGTATCTAGTTAATTTTATCATAAAGTGGTAGAATAGAAAACCTTAAAGGTGGGTTAGAAAAAAGTTTAAGGTATTATTTAAAAGGCAGAAACAATATCTTTTCGATAATGCAAGTAAAATGTATAAGAGTTCTAGTATTTCACACTTTATATATTGACTTAGGTGGGGTATAATAGAAAATAGGTGGTTGAAGTAAGAGTTAATTTCAATCGCAGTTGTTCTAGAATAGAAAGGCTAGGTAATAAAATGAGATATTTAGGTGAGTTACGAGACGGAGAAATGTTTAAAGAAACATATCTTTGTAAGCAACTTCAAATTTTAAAAACAAAGGCTGGAAAAAGCTATTATTCCATGTTAGTACAAGATAAAACCGGAATAAAAGATGCTAAGGTATGGGAATTAGGCCCTGGAATTGAACATTTTGATACCATGGATTATATACATATCGAAGGGCAAGTAACATGTTTTCAAGGCTCCTTACAGCTAAATGTAAAACGTGTTAGAAAATGCCAAGAAGGTGAATATGATCCTGCAGATTATATGCCTTCTACCGATAAGAATGTAGAGGATATGTATAAAGAGTTACTAAGATATGTAGATAAAATAAAAGAACCACATGTAAAGCAGTTAGCGCAAAGCTTTTTTGTCCAGGATAAGGACTTTGCGTTACGATTTAAGAGACACTCTGCTGCAAAGAGCGTACATCATGGTTTTATGGGTGGATTACTGGAGCACACATTAGGCGTGGTACGTTTATGTGATTATTTAGCGGATAATTATCCATTGATTCAAAGAGACTTACTATTAGTTTCAGCGATGTTCCATGACCTTGGTAAGCTAGAAGAAATCTCCAGCTTCCCTGAAAATGATTACACCGACGAAGGCAACCTCCTTGGTCATATCTTCATCGGAACTGCTAAGCTAAATGAAAGAATGAAGACGATTCCTGGATTCCCTAAGAAGATGGCAAGTGAAATTATGCATTGTATCTTAGCTCATCATGGAGAACTGGAATATGGATCACCAAAGAAGCCAGCGCTTATGGAAGCGTTAGCACTTAGTATGGCAGATAATTTAGATGCAAAATTACAGACCATGAAGGAAATCTTAACAAGCGAAGAAGATAAGAATGATTGGTTAGGCTTCCAGCGCTTATTTGAATCTAACGTGAGAAGATCCTCGGATTATGAATAAACCAAATTGTTTTTAAAAATAAATTACCATAGTTTTATTAGAAGATTTGTGCCATTTTATTTCATGGCACAAACTCTTTTTTGTAAGAGTAGATTCTTAAATTGGGTGTTAGAAAGAGAGAGTAAGTATGAAAGATAACTCTTTCACCCAACAAGTTTGTGCTACGCCAAACTTGAGCAATTAGCTACTCCTAAAAAACAGTCGTAGCATGGAGGCTAGATATGGAACAGGTTAAGATACCAGGGAAGAATGAAGTTGTACCAATAATTATAGAAGACATCGGTGCAGATGGGGAAGGGATTGGAAAGGTACTTGGATTCACTCTGTTTGTAAAGGATGCAGTAGTAGGAGATGAACTTCTTGTTAGGGTAATGAAGACTAAGAAAACCTATGGTTATGCCTGTATCGAACAGATTGTAACCCCATCCCCTTACCGAGTTACTCCAAGATGTGAAATTGCATCAAAATGTGGAGGTTGTCAGATTCAACAACTATCCTATGAAGAGCAATTACGCTATAAGCAGAATAAAGTTCTTAACTGTTTAAAGAGAATTGGTGGAATTGAAAATCTACCGATGGAGCCAATCGTTGGTATGGAGAACCCTTATTACTATCGTAATAAAGCACAATTTCCAGTTGGAAAACGTCCGGATGGAGAAATAGTAATCGGATTTTATGCAGGTAGAACTCATTCCATTATCGATACTGCTAAATGCCACATAGGTGACGAAAGTACAGAACCTCTCATTGCTTGCATTCGAAATTTTTTGAAACAGGAAAATATCAGTATTTATGACGAAGAAAGTCATAAAGGACTAGTAAGACACATCCTTCTTCGAGTTGGTTTTACTACAAAGGAATTAATGATATGCCTAATTATCAATGGCAAAGAGTTACCAGCTAGTGACAAGTTAATAAAACAAATTTTAGCATGTCCGAACCTTCCAAAAGAATTTAAGGTTACTAGTATCTGTCTTAATAAGAATACCAAGAAGACGAATGTAATCCTAGGGGAAGAGATCATTCCTCTTTATGGTCCTACCTATATTACGGATTATATTGGCGATATAAAATATCAAATCTCACCTTTATCCTTTTATCAGGTAAACCCAGTACAGACAAAGAAATTATATGATCTGGCGCTTGATTACGCTGAACTTACAGGAAATGAACTTGTTTGGGATTTATACTGTGGGATTGGAACGATTTCTTTATTCTTAGCGAAAAAGGCAAAGATGGTATATGGGGTTGAGATTATACCACAGGCTATTGAGGATGCCAAAGCAAATGCTAAATTAAACGACATTAACAATGCAGAGTTTTTTGTAGGTGCAGCAGAAGAGGTATTGCCAAAGCAATATCAATTAAGCGGAGGAAAAATCTATGCAGATGTGATTGTTGTCGACCCGCCAAGAAAAGGATGCGAGGAAAGTTTATTAGAAACTATCGTTTCCATGAAACCAAAAAGAATTGTTTATGTTTCCTGTGACCCAGCAACACTAGCAAGGGATTTAAAGTATTTGATAGAGCATGGGTATGATCTTAAGAAGGTTAGACCTGTTGATCAATTTCCTCACTCAGTGCACGTTGAGTGCGTAGTAATGATGACGAATAGTGGTCAAAAGTGAAAATAAGATGGTTTGACCGCAAGATGTTGCGGTTTTGGTGCGAAAAAGAGCAAAAAACGGGCGAGAAAAGTACATTTTTCGACCTTGTTTATTTGCCCAATTTATATATGACATTCGGTATTTTTTGATAGTTGCTTTAGTAAGGTTATCAATAAAGTATGGCAGAAGATATAGCAATTATTACAGATGGAGAAATTAGAGAGCTAATCTCGGAAAAACCTTATTCATTTGCCTACAATGGCGCAACCAAAGAAGCAAGAAAGAATGCCCTAACGCAAAGTTGTTACCGGGATTTGCGGCAACAAGTGATTTTGATGATAAGCAAGTTCAAGATTGGATTGATGGAATTGAAATTTTATGTGGAGATAACAGTGGATATTGATATGTAAAACCTCAGATTAACAGGAATTCATCTCGGAATCGAGGCGTGGAAAAATGGCTAGTACAATATTGTCTACTCGTCGCTTCGTTCTCCTCCTTAGAAACCCGACTTAACAGTCATTAATATAGAAATAGTCGTAGAATGGAGAAACCAGTGAAAACAGTACAAAAAACAAAAGCTCTGCGGAAGCACCCACTAATTGAATTATTAAAACATAACAAAGGAAATCCAAGAACGCTAATTTTGATGGAGCCTCTCTGGGGTATTCCGCATAACTTAATCGCACCTTATGCCACACTATATATGTACACGCAAGGAATAACGGACGTTCAAATCGGACTGATTCTGTCGGTTGCTATGTTTGTTCAGGTGTTTTTTTCCTTCTTTGGTGGTATAATCACCGATAAGTTCGGGCGCAAATTTACAACCATGATGGGTGATTTCTTTGGCTGGAGTGTTGCTTGCTTGATATGGGCCATTTCGGGTAACTTTTGGCTCTTTTTAATTGCAGTTATATTTAACAGTTTTGAGCAGATTAACCAGACGGCATGGTTTTGTTTATTGATTGAAGATGCAGAGCCCAAGGATTTATTAGGAATATATACCTGGGTAAACATAGGCGGTCTAGTTGCAATCTTTTTTGCACCTATTTCAGGATTGTTGATTAATTCCTTCACCGTGGTTCCAGTTGTCCGTGTTTTATATATTGTTTTCGCTGTGAATATGCTGATTAAGGTGATTATTACTTTTCGGTTTTGTGATGAAACCCGGCAGGGAAAGATTCGTATGACGGAGACGAAAGATACCCCTGTTTTACAGATGTTATATGAATACAAGGATCTAATACCCAAAGTACTAAAGAATAAAGAGATTATGAAAGTGGTTATTGTCTCTGTGATATTACATATAACGAATCTTGTCAGTACCAACTTCTTTAGCTTGTATGTAACACAAAGACTAGGAATAGCAGAGCGCTATCTAGCTTTTTTTCCTATTTTGAATGCGGCTGTGATGTTGATTTTCATGATTGGAATACAGCACCGCTTGGAGTCTGTGAAATTCCGGATACCTATGTGGATCGGTCTGGTATTGTATGCCGCTTGCTCGATTCTTCTGATACTGACTCCAATCGGTAGCATGCCATTTATTATCATTTATGTCTTTGTTTCTGCAGTAGCAAGTGCCCTTGTAGTGCCTCGTAAAGATGCCTTACTCCAGCTAAATATTAATCCGAAGGAGCGGGCTCGTATTAATGCTTTGATTATGGCCGTTACCATTGCGTTTGCCTCACCATTTGGCTACTTTGCTGGATGGTTATCAAGTATTGACCGTCGCTTGCCATTTGTGTTTACATTCACTATCTTTATCGTAGCAATCATTATCGTTGGTCGTATCCGTGATCCCGAATTCGCTAATGAGCATGGGGAAGTTGATAATCAATGATAACCCAGTGTGTTTCTTCTAAAAGGGCGTAAAAAGCAAGGTAGTACCCATTGCATTTTTTATGGATAGTTATGTTTCACTTCGTTATCATATTCATTCTATTACCTTCTTTTTGTATAGTATCCTACTTATGCATACTTGCACAAAGTAACTTTTTCGCATATGATAGCGTAAGAGTGATATACTAAGTAGCATAAAAAATGAGGTAAATTAAGAAGAATAAGTTGGAGGTGCTGCAATGTTAGAAATTAAAAAAGGAACTAAGAGTTTTTATATAGGAGATTCAGAAGAAAATTCGTTGGCAATAATGACATATGTTCTTTCTGGTGAAGATCTTATTATAGTGGATCACACCTATGTGTCTGACGAACTAAAGGGTCAGGGTATTGGAAAGCTGTTGCTGAAAGAACTTGTTGATTGGGTAAGGGAGGAAAACAAAAAGATAATTCCCCAGTGTTCTTATGTAAGAGCACAAATGGAAAACAATAATGAGTACCATGACTTGATATATTAATAGCAGTACAATTAAGTGCGGAAATCAAACTATTGTATGCAAGGTTGTAGTAGAAGAGTAGCAATATTTTCTATTGTAATATAAATTGAAATAGCCATTCCTAGCTGTAGTGTTAGGGATGGCTTATTTTAATCTTACTTATAGGAAAAACTAGCAAGAAAAAGATTACTATATTATGACAATTTCTTTACGAATACAAGGATTTATGATAATATGTATGGGCAGTCTAGTCTGCATTTAAATAAAAATAATTTATCGAAAGGTGGGTTGTTAACATATGAAAAGTATTAATTTATCATTATTATTGTCAAACAGGAGGTTAACCTTATAGTGGCCTTCTGAACTTAGGAGGATATCGATTGAATAATATTACGATAAGACTAGAAGAAGAAAAAGATTACAAACAAGGGATAGGTAGTGCTTTAATGAGGCATTCACTCAAGACAGCAGCAAAATTAGGATACGGTTCTGTCATATTCTATGGACATGCGTCTTATTATCCGAGGTTTGGCTTTAAAGAGGCAAAAGAATTTGGAATTACAACATGTTGAAATGGGAATTAAAGAAATTGACAATTAGTCTCTTTTTATAAAAATAGCGACAATGGAAGAAAGCAATCTTCCGTAATAAACTAGTAAAGTACATACTACCCAAAATACATCCTATAGGAGATAAAAAAAGTATGAAAAAAGTAGCAACGCTTATTATTGCTTTCATTATGATGCTATCGACCAGTTTATCGACTACGTATGCCGCGTCATATTTTTCAAATAACAAAGCTCTTGATGATTTATTTAAGAAACTGGAGAAGGAATTTCTGAAATATGAAAAAGACGAAGTAATACCTCTTAGAAGTATGGGTGCAATAATCACAGATAAAAATCAAGAACGAATCAAAAGAACTTCAAGGAAGATGTCAGATAAGCAGGTCAAGGAAGCTGCACAAAAGAAACTGAATGAAATTAGGGTAGTCATCGAGTTAAAGGAAGAGGAATTAGGTGGACTGTCGAAACAGGAGTATAAAATAATATCTGATCACCTGACAGGTTACCTACAATTAGCAAAAGGAAGCTCCTACACCTGGGATTTTGAAGGAAAAAATGTCAGTCTATACTTGGATGTATATGAGGATAGCTTTTATAATTTTAAAGGTCTCGTAGGTAATTTCGCTAGAATGGGCAAAGAAAAAGATCAAGTTAATGTGGCTGACCTAAGAGTTAAGGGTAAGATAACAAGGTACTTGAATCAATCCATTCAAAAAGGTAACAAAATCGGTAAGGAAATACTAAATAAACTTCCTGGTGAAGTAGAAAAGCTGTTTATCGAAAGTTCCTTATCAAGAATTGAAGCATCCAGAGTGTTATATAGAATACATGATCAAATATATAACCCTGACATTAATAACTATTTTGCAGATCAATATGATGGATCTACCTCCATTGATAAACTTTTAGAAGGCTATGAGATTGAAATTGAATGGGCGCGTAATGACAGGGAGGCAGAAAAAAGATTCGATTATTTTGAATACTCGAAAGATATCCCATCCAGCAAAGCGAAAGATTCCATCACCAAACAAATTATTAACGAAGAATTACCGCAAACATTCACATATGGATTTAATAAGCCGGTAACCCTTGAGGAATTGGCTAGATTATATTTTGAATCCACAGAACTTAATGATAAAATAGAAATTGAAGGCAATGTAATCGATAAGGATAGTCCTGATTATGTGAAACAAGCATTTATTTATGGCATGATTGATGGCGATAATAATTTGAAACAGCCTCTTACAAGACTGGAAGCTGCAAGATATTTGGTCAATGGGGCAATTTACAGGGGAAGGGGATTTAATAATATATTAAGAATAACAGATTGTGCCAAAATCCCAATTGCCGATCAAGTAATTGTATCCACTTGTATAACAGGAGGTATGCTATTAAAAATAGATAAATTTGAACCACAGGCTAGTTATATAAAGGAAGATGCAATCTTAGATAGAGAAATGTTTAAATTTAATAATCTAAGAGGTTATAAAATTCCTTTTAGCTTAAAGGAACCAGAGAAGATTATCCTTGGAAAAAACACAATTCATTTGATTTTTGAAAATAAAGATGAGATTCTGGATTATATGGATGATTATTTTGATGATACTGTATTGGGTAAACTTATGTTAAAGAATACTTACACTAAAATTGATACAGGATGTGCTCTAATCGAAGTCTTAACACCGGAAAACGGCATTAAATTTACAATAAAAAAAGGAAGCACCTATATTGATTTTGAAGAAGGTGTTTATGGACCTGGTTTAGCCTACGATATTGAACCTAAAGTATTAAAAAAGAGTGATAAAGTGGATATGAATATGCAGGTGGATGCGATTCATAAAAAGCTATTTAAAAAGCTTGATGAAATCCTTGCTAAGATTATAAAGCCTGGAATGACAGAGGAGCAAAAAGTAAAAGCCATCCATGACTTTGTTGTAAAACATATCACTTATGATAGTAAGTTACAGGATGAGCACACAATTCAAAGTATTATTTATACCATTGATAATGGAAGAGGTGTTTGTGGTGACTACGCTCTCTTATTTATGCATTTGTGCAGGAGGGCATCCATTCCATGTACGTTCGAAGCTGGTGATCCTTTTACCTTTAACCATGCTTGGAATGCAGTATTTGTAAATGGGAAATGGTTGTTCGTGGATACTACCTGGGACGATGGTCCGAATGGAAAAGTGTTATATACCTACTTCCTAAAGGACAGATTTACTTTCATGAATACCCATACACCATACATGGGTGTTCCGGAGTATAGGGTGTACACCGACATCGATTCTATGAAGATCAAAAACCAGGACGAGTTAAGAGGTTATTTATTAAATAACTTTTACTGGATAGATGGTTTTAAGCTGACATTTCGTATGTCTGATAAGAAGATAAAGCCTACCATTGGATATTTAAAAGATCCTTATGTAAGTGTGGATTTAAAATATGATTCTAAAAAAGACTTGTATACAGTTACAGCAAAATCCAAAAAGTAGATAAAAAATTGGCCATTCCTAGCTGAAGGTTAGGGATGGCTTATTTAAATAAAGAGAAAAGGACGTCTAGTTAGCAAAACAGGAACAGCTTTCTAATGAAGTTACTGTTATACTAAAGTCACCGTACGGAAGAAAGGCTTGGTGGAGGTGTAATTGAACTATAGAAAAGATATAGAAACCTGTGTGAGATACATCGAAGAGCATATCAAAGAAAATATAACGCTTGAGGAAGTTGCTAGTCAAATTGGTTATTCCCTATATCATTTTAGCAGAGTGTTTAGCTTATCGAAGGGAATAACCGTTATGGAATATATCAGGAGTCGCAGATTATCTTTGGCAGCGACACAATTATTTCAAGGTAGAAATGTTATTGATATTGCATTTGAGTATGGATTTGAGACTCCAAGTGGGTTTGCGAGGTCTTTTCGTAAAGCTTTTGGATATAGTCCCACACAGTTTATGAAACGGATGGCTGGTTATGCAGAAACAAAAACAACAGTAGAAATCGGAGGTTATATTATGAATCCTGTTATTGTAAGAAGACCTGAATTTAAGGTAGCTGGTTATGGAATAAAGACCAATATTACCGGAGAAACGTACACAAAAGACGTTGCGTCCTTTTGGAGCAATTATGATGGTGAAAATCTAGAGAGTAAAATGTATAAAATTCTAAACCCAAAAAAACATGGAGAAGTAGGCTTGTGTGTTCCTGTATCGGAGGACGGAAAAGCAATCTATCTTTTAGGTGTTATAGTTGAAGATTTTTCAAGGGTTGAGGAAGATATGTTAACGGTAGTCGTTCCAGAGGCTGAGTATGCCGTATTCACTACTCCTCCGGTCGATACGACAAAGGATATGGAACAAAAGGAATTTGCTAAAATTATTGCTAGCACATGGAAGTATATATTCGAAGAATGGTTTAAAGATAGCGGATACGTTTATGACGAAAGTAAGCTTGACTTTGAATATTACGATGAACGCTGCCATCACAGACAGGATACGGTAATGGATATTTATGTTCCGGTGGTTAAAGTGAAATAACAATCCAGTAAACCTATTTGGGAGGCCGTTCTGGAAAAATATATTACGAAATATTGCATCAATGACAGTTATCAAAAAAATTGGAATGTCTTGTCTTGGAGTTAGGGATTTTAGAGGTGAAACAAGCTATATTTTATGAAATATTACGATGAATTCAATAGATTAATGGTATGAATGATATGCTTTTTAAAAAGATTCTTGTATCGTCATGTTGGTAGGCATATCATAAATCGGAGAGTAAAGAAAATCAGGAACTTATAAGAAGATAGGACGGTATTCAGACTTAAAGAATGCCGTCCTATTTTTTTCTTGCTTTAATTTTTATAAATTCTAAGATATCATCTTGATCCTTTGAAGATATTTTTTCAAAGCAAAACAATAATTCTTTCTCTTTTCTATTTAGCATTTTTAGTTTCTTTTCATTATCCGGATTATCCAAATAGTCCAAAAAGTCAGATAACATATTGGAGGCAATGTTATTATTTTCAGGAGACACGTAGGTTTCCAGTGAGTTTGGAGAGAGTAGCTTAAGTAGATCATTTACTGGAATATGATAAAGAGAAGATAATTTATAAAGTGTATCAGTTGTTGGCGTATTCCTTCCGGTTTCATAGTGAGAATATGCCTGCCTTCCTATATTTAGATAAGAGGCAACAAATTCCTGAGTATATTCAAAAGACTTTCTAAGTTCTTTTAATCGTTTCGCAATAAGATTATTGTTCATGCATTCACCGTCCTTAGGAAGATTATAGTAGCTTTTTAGGGAATAAAGGATATTTTAGATAGCGATAAATTACAAAATATGCTATAATAAATAGCATAAAAAGAAAATCAGCTAATGATACATTATTAATTCTATTGTTACCTGTTTCGTATAAGGAATGTAAGAGTTTTCGATAATTTTGTAAAGGAAGGTTTATGTTAGGTGGTAGAGATGAAAATAAATGTTTATAATACCATACTAAATGAGGAAACAAGACACAATGAATTAAAGATAGAAAAAAGTATTATTTGTGAGGATAGCAATAAGCTAAAATCGCCATCTGGAGTTCAAAAACTAATGATAGAACAATTTCAGCTACATAAGAAGGCAGAGGAATATGTATATTTAGTATCTCTGGATATGAAATGCAACCCTCTGGGTATTTTTGAACTATCACACGGCACTGTGAATATTTCCTTGATTATGCCAAGAGAAATATTTATACGTGCGTTACTTTCTGGTGCCGTTGGGATTATTATCATACACAATCACCCCTCCTCTGATATTACACCAAGTAGTCAAGATTTGCTGGTAACGGAGAAAATAGCGCAAGCTGGGAAGATGATAGGAGTAGAACTACTCGATCATATTATTATTGGAGGAAATGAATATTGTTCCTTAAAAGAGATGGGAGTACTATAAGGAAAGGTAGCGATTCACTTTAAAACTACATTTTTGTATGGAAATAGTAATTTGATTTCACTATAATTAATCTAGGAATATTTTTCTATAAAGTAAGTTAATTAAATTATAGTGAATACATTATAATTGGAGGCTATTTTCAATGACAACAATATCAGGAGGTTCGGTATATGAAAGTATTTCTTACAAGTTTAATCGGTGGTAGCTATGTTGAAAAGGGGATAAGGATTCCATGTCCCTTGTTTGATGAAAATCAATTTCTAGTGAATTTAAAAAAATATTGGGCAGAGAATGCAAAGTGCCTTATTATAAGCTCCAGCCCAGATAATACTTTAATTAATGACAGTTTTCTTACGATATTTAAAGAAGCATTTTCAATGAG
>DPVV01000023.1 GCA_003526525.1 Lachnoclostridium phytofermentans
CCACTTCCCATCGCTTGTGCAGCTTCAATCAGTCCTGGATTCATTTCTGCTAGAGCGGTTTCTACTTGCCTTGAGAAGAATGGTGCAGTACCAAAAACTAATGGAACGATTGCCCCTTTCACTCCAATTGCTGTTCCAGATATCAATCTAGTCAGTGGAATTAGACCTGCCAGTAAAATAATAAAAGGTATGGAGCGAAAGAAATTGACCAACTTATCAAGAACCTGATAAATTACTAGGTTTTCAAGTATTCCATTCTTTTTGGTTACAGTTAAGATAATTCCTAACAACAATCCAATGATAAAAATCATGATTCCTGCTTTTAAAACCATTTGTAACGTTTCGGCAATACTTTTATAAAAGTCAGGAAGCTTCGACATGACATTCGGTAGATATTTTTCAAGAAGCTCTTGCATCAAGTATCACCTCCACTCCAACATTTTTCTCTTGTAAATACTTTATTGCACTATCAATATCTTCCTTCTTCCCACTTACGATAGAAACCAAACCACCGATTGGATTTTCACCGATTAACTCAATGTTTCCAAAAATGATATTAATGTTCAATGCAAATTCCCTTGATAACTGTGATACGAGCGCCTCTGATGTGCTTCTCTCCAGGTACTTGAATCGTAAAATACACTCCCCTTGTCTAAGTTCTGTAATCTTTGCTTTCTCATCTATGTAGTGATAGATTCTTGAAAGATTTGAAGTACTATCAACAAAATCCTTTGTTATCTTCTTTTGTGGGTTCGCAAATATCTCAAATACGCCCCCTTCTTCTACAACTTCGCCATTCTCCATTACAGCAACCCTATCACAGATTTCTTTTACCACCTGCATCTCATGGGTGATGATGACGATTGTGATACCAAGCTTTTGATTTACTTCTCTTAGTAATTTTAGAATTGAAACTGTAGTTTGTGGATCTAGAGCACTGGTAGACTCATCACTCAATAAAATATCCGGATCGTTCGCTAACGCTCTTGCTATCGCCACCCTCTGCTTTTGTCCACCAGAAAGTTTTGATGGATATTCTTTCGCTTTTTCCTCAAGACCAACTAGCTTTAATAGCTCATTGACTTTCTCTTCAATTTGTTTTTTTGATAATCCTTGATGCTTTAGAGAGTACGCAACATTCTCGAAAACTGTTCTGGATGCAAACAAATTAAAGTGTTGAAAGATCATTCCGATTTTTCTTCGCTGTTTTCTAAGTTCCTTCCCTTTTAGTGCAGTGAGTTCGACATCACCGATGTATACTTTTCCTTCCGTTGGTTTCTCTAATAAATTGATACACCTTACTAGAGTAGACTTTCCTGCTCCAGAAAAACCAATGATGCCATAAACCTTACCTTTTTCAACAGTTAAATTAACATTCTTAACAGCATCAACTAATCGATCACCAGAAGCAAATGTCTTACTAAGATTTTCAAATCGAATCATTTACAACCTCATTTCTGCGCTGCTCTTTGTTATGCATTCGGAAACAATGCTTAGTTTGTGAATGCAGCGCTGACACAAACTTTCTGATTGAAATACTATTCAATCTTTTAATCTTGAAAACATGCCTGCTTAGTAGGACGTGTTAACTCCTTTCCTACAAAAAAACAGGGTGCATTTGCTCATGCACCCTGTTTTCCTTGTTCTTTATCAGATTCTGATAACACTAATCTTACAAAAAATCGGATTTTGAGCGCACTGAACTAGGCATGTAATTACACATACATCCACCATTGCAACACATCATCATATTCATAGTATTTATTGAATTTACAGTACGCATCGTATTTCTCCCTTCCGTTATTTTGTGTATCTTCCTTAGGTTATTTATTCTTTATTATAATCACATTACTTGATTACTAGCCTTTCCTTCTATGGCTTTCTTCCTTGACCCTCATCTTGACCTTCTTCTTGGCTTCCTTCCTTTGCCCTCATCTTGACCTTCTTCTTGGCCTTCTTCTTTGTCTCTTCTTGACCTTTTTCCTGACCTTCTTCTTGGTCTTCTTCTTGACCTCTTCTTGGTCTTCTGGTCTTCTGGTCTTCTTCCATTTTACTTCAGCTATAAAAACTTTATTTAGATATTTAAAGATTACTACTTTATTACTTTTTATATTGCTCACTACTAATCTTAACAATCTACCTTCGTAAGTTTCTTTCCTGCTGTTGTTCTTATGTTGTTATTATAACAGTCAAAAAAAGAAAGTGTTAATACTCAAAACCAATAATCTGTTATAAGTTAAACCTATAACACCATGTCTTTATAATTAATTAATTCCTTGATATATAATTCGCCATTACTACTGATAATAGAGCCTTTTCGTTTAATATATCCAATTCTCATTGTTTCACTTTCAACTAAAGGTACAGCCTTATAGTCATCCCCGTTTAATTCCTCACAAATAATTCCGGAGCATAAGGTATATCCATGTAGGCCTATCATTAAATTTAATATCGTAGCTCTATCATTTGCTTTAATAATACGTTTATAGTCATAAGTACTCTTAACCTCTTCTGCTAAATAGAAAGAGTTATTTTTACCTTGATCAAAAGCTAGACATGGGTACTCTTCTAATTCCTTCATGGAAATAATTTCTCTGTTTGCAAGCGGATGCCCTGACCAAAGATATACGTAAGTGTCACATTGAAATAGTTCTACAAATTCTAAACTATTCTCTCTAAGAACCTTTGTCATCACCTGTTCATTAAAATCATTAAGATATAGAACTCCTAGTTCACTCTTAAAATTCTTTACATTTTCAATTACTTCATAGGTCTTCGTTTCATGAACTGCAAATTCATACTGTTCCATTCCCACCTTTTTTACCATCTCTACGAAAGCTTTCACTGCAAAGGTATAATGCTGCATAGATACACTGAATTTTTTCTTTGACTTTTTTTCAATGTACTTATCTTCCAATAACCGACATTGCTCTGACACTTGCTTTGCATAGGAAAGAAACTCCTCTCCTTCCGGAGTTATTACGATTCCTCGATTAGAACGAAGAAAAATATCAAATCCTATTTCTATTTCCAGTTCCTTTATCGTCCCCGAAAGGCTAGGTTGTGAGATGAAAAGCTTTTTTGCAGCTTCATTCATAGAACCGCAATCTGCTATCGTAATTACATATCTTAACTGCTGTAGTGTCATGTATCCTCCCAATAAGTTTTTTACTTTATTCTGCACTAATAATATATTATACCCTTTGAAGAGCTTATTTCAAACTATTTCCTTAGTTCATTTCTTTTTGACTCTAATCCATTTCCATTCTCAAATCCTAACTATCAAATGTGATAAATGTCACATGAATACTTGACGGAAAACACTACCAAATGCATTTGAATATTCCTATAATAATCTCATAACTAAAATAATTGGAGGATATTATATGATCGTTAAAGTTGAAAATCTCGTAAAAAGATATAAAGATCTCCTAGCTCTTGATCACTTGAACCTAAGTATAGAAAAAGGTGAAATCTTTGGACTACTAGGCCCGAATGGTTCTGGCAAATCAACTGCCATTGGATGTATCTTAGCTTTGTTAAACTTTGATAAAGGAAATATTGAGGTTTTTGGTAAACCTATGAGACCAGATAGCTACGATTTGAAACGTAAAATCGGGGTCGTTCTTCAAAATGTAGCTGTTTTTAACGAATTAACTGTCTATGACAATATCGATTACTTTTGTGGTTTATATATAAAAGATAAAAGCGAAAGAAAAAAACTTGTGAATGAAGCAATTGAATTTGTAGGTTTGGAGGATTTTAAAAAGTTTTATCCTAAAAAATTATCTGGTGGTTTGTTACGTCGATTAAATATTGCTTGTGGCATAGCTCATAAGCCAGAGTTAATTATCTTGGATGAACCTACGGTAGCAGTAGACCCGCAGAGTAGAAACCGAATATTAGAGGGTATTGTGGATTTAAATAAGAAAGGTGCAACAATTATCTATACCACTCACTACATGGAGGAAGTCGAGCAAATCTGCAGTCGTGTTGCTATTATTGATAAAGGTAAAACGATAGCAATAGGTACGAAGGAGCAGCTAAAGGCTATGATAAAGACGGGAGAGACCATATGCATTGAGGTTTTAGAGTTAGATGAGAAGCATCTTGAGAATATTAAAGAGCTTCCTCATGTTTATAAAGTTGATTATGACAGTCAACAACTATTAATCAGTTGTAGTGGAGGAAAGCATAACCTAATCCGAATTCTAAACTACCTACAATCGAATGAGGTAGCATTTGGCCGTGTCTATACAGAACTACCAACCCTAAATGACGTATTCCTTGAAATAACCGGCAAGGAACTTAGAGATTAAGGAGGCACCTATGTTTTTTCATCAGTATAAATATCGTATCAAATACTTTTTAAAGACTCCTACCATTCTTTTTTGGGCATTTTTCTTTCCTATTTTACTAGGAACATTATTTCGTGCTGCTTTTGGTGATATAATGTTAAATCTTGGTGTAATGGATAGTATCCCTGTCGCTGTTGTAATTGAAAAAGAGCTGCCACAAGAACATGCTCTCTTATCTGTGCTTCCAGCAGTCACCTATAAAGATGAAACTCCAATGTTTCAAGTTACAAAAACAACAAGGGAAGAAGCAGATCAAATGCTTAGGGAAGGAGCAGTAAATGGGATAATAGTTCTATCTGATACTGTAGAACTATTTGTATCTGATAGTGAGTTACAAACCAATATTTTAAAACAATTTCTAGATCAATATAGTCGTATGAGTAAAGCAATAGAGGATATTGCAAGAAACGATCCACAATCTCTTCCGAAAGCAATATTACTATTACAATCCGATGCTCAAAATATTGTGAAAGTATCACTTAATGGAAAGAATACCAATGGCTTTATCCAATATTTTTATTCCTTAATTGCAATGTCATGTATGTTTGGAAGTTATTTAGGACTGAGCAATAGTATGGATATTCAAGGTAACCAAAAACCAGTAGCTGCAAGAAGATGCATTACTCCAACCAATAAGCTGATATTAATTCTTGCAGACTCTTCCGCAGCAATAACCATTCATTTTCTAGAACTAACCGTTGTATGGATCTATCTTAGATTTGTTCTTGGTATACCGATTGGGGATCAACCGTTTTTCTTTTTACTTACTGTATTTCTTGGTAGTGTAATTGGAATTGCTTACGGTCAATTTGTTGGATCTATTAGCAAAGGTCATGAGGCACTACGTGTTTCTATAGTTACCGGTATTGGCTTAATATTAAGTTTCCTCAGCGGTTTAATGGTTGATACTATAAAATATATCATAGAAGCAAATGTTCCGTTATTAAATCGTATCAATCCCGCTGCTTTGATAACAGACGCTTTTTATAGTCTTTCTGTATTTAGTGATTACTCTAGATTTACAAGTGATATAGTATCCTTACTAGTCATTGCAGCAATCTTTATTTTCGCAAGCTTTTTGTTACTTAGGAGGGAACGATATGATAGTATTTAAAACATTTTTTAAACTATTAGCTAAAAATAAATGGAGTTTTATCATCAATCTAGTAATCTTTTTAGGTCTTAGCTCTATTGCTGTACGAAATGGTTCTCCAGAGGAGCAGATTAAATTTAAAGACATTAAACTTAAACTTGCTGTCATTGACCGTGACCATTCAGCGACTAGTATAGAACTTAAGAATTATATTGGTGAACTCCATATCTTGACCGAATTAGAAGATGATCCTGAAGTTTTTCAAGATGAACTTTACTTTAATTCTGTCCATGAAATCATCATTATACCAGCTGGATTTGAAGAAAATCTTATTGCTGGGAAAGATATGCCACTAGAAACGTTAGAAGCACCTGATGCCGATGTTACAGCTTTATCTAGCATACAACTCGACCAAATCATAAGATTTTTAAAGACCTATCTTGCCCTTGGCTATACACCATCGGAAGCTATGATAAAAACGAAAGATATTATGCAGTCCAATGCGTCAGTTACTATGCAGTTGGATAAAAATAGTTTAGAGGAAGTCCCAAGATATAATTACTATTTTCAATATCTACCTTACCCCATGGTTGCAATCTTGATATCCTGCATTAGTTTAATTCTCATTCTCTTTAATGATAAAGATGTAAAAAACAGAACGATTTGTGCCTCTTTCTCTTTAAAAAAGCGTAATTTTGAATTATCTCTCGCTAACATCATTGTTTCTGTTATCATTTGGATTTTACTTATGTTGTTTCCTTTTATTCTAGTAGGAACTGACATGATACACTCTGGAGTATACAGATTTTATTTACTAAATAGCCTTTCCTTCCTCATCGTTAGTTTTAGCATATCCTATCTCATTGGTATATTTAGTAATTCCGTGGAAGCAATCTCTATCTTTAGTAACTCAGTATCTCTAGGACTCTGCTTTTTGGGTGGCGTATTTGTTCCTCAATCGGTTATGAGTAAACAAGTACTTTACATTTCAAAATTTTTACCTTCGTACTGGTACGTTGTGACGAATAAAATTATAGGAAAAAACACAAAACTTGTTGGAAGTGGATTAAAAGATGTTATGTTTGGCATTCTAATACAATTATGTTTTGCTATTACTATCTTTGGTATCTCGTTGGTAATTTCGAAGAGAAGGACCCAAGCATGTTAGGATAGGAAATATACAAACTAATATATAGCTAGGAACAATGGATTCTATAATGTTGGGGTATGTGAAAAACAATTCACTACCTCAGCATTTTTATTTTATTTTATACTTTGAAAAACCTCCCAGCGAAAACTTCACTAGGAGGCTCAAATATTAATTAATTAATTATTATATCAAACACTTTTTTGTTTCTTTCCATAAAAAAACATTCCAATTGCTGTTGCACATACAATAAAGTAACCTAGAATACTAAATCTATCTGGTATCTGCCCAAATAAAATAAATCCTAAGATTGCAGAGAAGATTACCTGAGAATAATCATAAACAGAAATCTCCTTTGCAGGTGCATAAGAGTAAGCAGCTGTGATTGCAAACTGACCTCCAGCTGCAGCTAACCCTGCTAATAATAATACACCGATTTGCCAAAGTTCCATAGGTGCATATTGAAAGATTAGAAATGGTAATGTAACAAGACAAGAGAAGGCAGAAAAGACGAATACAATTAAGGACCCCTTTTCTCCACGCTGTCCGAGATAACGCACCGCAGTATAAGCAGCTCCTGCACCAAATCCACCTAGTAAACCGATTAAGGAAGGTACTAACTCCATGTTCGCAAATGTAGGTTTTATAATAAATAAACTTCCTACAAAGGCTGCCACTACCGCAAGCCCCTGAACTAGATTTACCTTTTCATTTAAAAATATCATACTAAGTATGATAACAAAAAATGGAGACATCTTATTTAGCATAGATGCATCGGATAATACTAAGTGATCTACTGCATAAAAATTACACAATACTCCTATGGTCCCAAAAAAGGAACGTATCATCAGATATTTAAAATTTCCTTGTTTACATCTCAAACTTTCTTTATTCTTTTTTATAACAATATAAGCGAAAATTAACGCAACAACATTTCGAAAGAAACTTTTTTGAATGGAGGGTAAATCTCCTGATAGTCTTACAAATGTATTCATAAGAGCAAAGCAAAATGCTGAGCATAGAATACAAAGTATTCCTTTGTATTTTGTTTTCATGGTTCCTCCATCTTTTAAACTTAACACTCTATAGTCTAAGGTGTATACATACAAAATGCATTAAGCAACCTTTATCTAATGAATTAAGTTAAGCAGACTGTACCTTCAAGTTTTAATCAAAATTAAGATAATTGTTTTAACTCATCGATTTCTTTTAATAACTCCTGCTTTGTATCAGAAAACAATAAGCTTTGATTATGCTTTACATAATGCTCACTTCCATGTTCACCGATGAAATTCATACTATAGAAATTTCCTGTAAGTTCTGTTAAGAAAACGACTAATTCCTGACCTTCTCCAAAGGTATCCTCTAAGAAAATAAAGGAATTCTCTAAAGAATTAGATGTTATAGTAATTTTATTTTGATAATCTTCCACCATTGTATCAAATTCCATTTTGATATAGGAGAAAGCAAGATCATTTTCTCTCAAACGATTTAATAGTATCTGCTCTTTGAAATAATATAATTTTAAAATCAACTTATTATAAGCCTTACTTTGTGTGCGATCCAATAACCCTGCTGATTTTTTATCCGCAAGTTCCTTCTCTTTTTGAGTAATAATATCAGTCATGATAACTTCCGGTTCCATAAAAGCATTTGCAAAATACTCCTTTACATCCTTTAGGGTAGCATGAAGTCTCTTTAGATATTCACCCATCTGATAGGTTTCATAAAAGTCACATGAAAGTCGGTCAAGTAATAACGAAAGTACACTTAATCTTTCATCAAAACCAGCGGTACGCAATTGTCTTTTTAAATGATTCTCTGCTTTGCCATCTAAGATATCTTGTACTTGATAATCCTTTTGATACTTCAAGTACAATTCGTAATAGTTTGCAAAGTCTTTCGCAATCTTAGGATGTTGAAGATATCCTCTTACTACTTCTTCTGTAACAGGCAAATGAAGTTCTTCGTAAGCATACAAAATTTGAGATAAATCCTCCCAACCTCTTGCTGTCACAAACTGCTTCCCATCTACCGACATCTCAATGATATAAAAATTATTTTTCTTAATCTCTAAATAAGATAAGATAGAGCCATGGAGTTTTTGTATATAAGCATACTCTTTCCATACACTATAATCTTCTCTAAGCTCAATTCGTCTTACTCTATCAAGAGTTACAATATCAAATTCACGAACAGAGCGATTATATTCCGGTGGATTACCTGCTCCAACTACAATCCAGCCTTCTGGAATGCTGTGATTTCCAAAGGTCTTATTCTGAAGGAACTGTAGCATTGTTGGTGCTAGCGTTTCTGACACACAGTTAATCTCATCTAAGAATAAGATTCCCTCTTTAAGACCTGTATTTTCCATCTTTTCAAACACAGCAGCAATAATTTCGCTCATCGTATATTCTGTTACAGTATACTCAGTACCTTGAAAACTACGCTGTTCAATTTTGGGAAGTCCGATTGCACTTTGTCTTGTGTGGTGAGTAATGGTATAAGAAACCAAGCCTATCTCACATTCTCTTGCTATCTGCTCCATAATGGCTGTTTTACCAATACCGGGAGGCCCCATAAGTAAAATGGGACGTTGATGCTTTACAGGTATCATATATGCCCCGAATTCATCTTTCTTTAAATACGCTTGTATTGTATTCCTAATTTCAATTTTGCATTCTTTTATATTCATCGTAACTAATCACCCATCTTTTCAATTTGTTCTTCTTCTAATACAACCTTCATTGCCCATACAGGTACCTTGTCTTCCTCATACTGATTCCGAACAAAAATAAAGGCCGTTTCGTATTCTGGCTGTTTGTTAGGAAAAGTACCATATCCATCTGTAAAATATAGTAGTCCTTTTAAACGTTTTAATTCCCCCATTTGTTTTAATTCTTTCATATATTCAAACACAGGTCTAAAATCTGTATTACCAAATCCTTTCACCTGAAAATGTTCCATGTATTGATTTAATTCCATAAGATTCGTAAGAATCTTGTGTTCCCTAATTTCATCATCGCACTGAATCAAATGAATTCGAAATTTATCATGAAATGTCTCTGTACTTTTAAGAATCTTTATTGTTTCTTTTAAAAAACGATAGATCAAATCACTAGCACATGATCCAGAAGTATCAATTGCTATTACAATCTCCTCGACACGCATTTCATCCTTATATTCTAATGGTTCAATGAAAGGAATATTCCCATAATGCTCTATGCCATAAGTGTAAAAACCATAATCAAAGGAATCCTCATCTACTTGAAGACGCTCCTTATATACTGCAAATTTTCGAAGAAATGTCTGATAATCATAAATTTCACGATTCGCTGCACCAATACCTTTTAATAAGCTTTCTGTTGCTTTTGGATTGTTTGCCTGATAAGTCTCAAGGTCTGTCTTAAGTTTTTCACTGATATCCTTCCAACGATTTTCCTGCGCTTTTCTATTGGTAGCTTCACGTTCATGAAATCCGTTTTCGTCCATGGAATCGTCATATGACTTATATTCTTGAGTTTGATTATCCTTGGTTTTATTTTCATTGAATTGATCTTCATTGGTTTTATCTTGTGATTTATCCTCTTGAGTTTTGTCTTCTTGAGTTTTATCTTCTTGAGTTTTATCTTCTTGGCTTTTGTCTTCTTGGTTTATATCTTCTTGTGATTTATCTTCTTGAGTTTTATTTTCTTCTGTATTTTCATCTTGAGTTTTATCTTCTTGACTAT
>DPVV01000024.1 GCA_003526525.1 Lachnoclostridium phytofermentans
TATTTCTTCTGTGATCTCAGTAACACCATCCGCAGATAAATAATGAGTACAACATTTTAGCACTTCATCAGGTGCTCCTTTTGTATACTGAATATATTCGGTTTCCTTCTGATGTACTGTAGTCATCATCTTACGAACAGAGTCAAAAGGTGCTTCTCCAATTCGTGGCTGTTTCTTTTTTAGTTCATCTTTTGATAATTGATTTGTATAGGCATAATTGACTAAGGCACATTCTGTAGGCTCTCCGATTGCCTGATTATCTTCATCCAATTCCGCATCACTACATAAAGCCATTGCTGTTGCTAAAAAAGCGCGATCATTTGTGTATTCATTTACAACTGTCATTTTATTTTGGGTAAGGGTTCCTGTTTTATCAGAACAAATAATCTGTGTACTACCAAGTGTTTCAACTGCTGTTAACTTACGTATGACAGCATTCCTTTTTGACATATTGGTTACACCAATGGATAATACAATCGTAACAACAGTGGCAAGTCCTTCGGGTATAGCTGCTACCGCTAAGCTAACCGCTACCATAAAGGTGTCAATTAGATTCTCACTGTTTAAGCTGCCACTTCCGAAAAGGCGAAATGCAAAGATAAAAATACAAATACCTATAACAAGAATGCTTAAAATCTTACTTAACTGGGATAATTTTATTTGAAGTGGAGTTTTCCCCTCTTTTGCATTTGCCAGTGCATCTGCAATTTTTCCCATTTCAGTATTCATTCCTGTACCGGTAACAACTGCCTTACCTCTTCCGTAAGCAATGGTGCTTCCCATGTAGACCATATTCTTACGATCTCCAAGAGGAATGTCCTTTCCTCCATAGAGAGACAAGGTTTGTTCAGTCTTATTTACTGGAACACTTTCCCCTGTTAAGGCTGCTTCCTCTACCTTCATAGACGCATTCTCTAAGATACGCGCATCCGCTGGAACCGCATCGCCTGCTTCAAGAATGATAATATCACCTACAACCAAGTCTTCACTTTTTATAGAAAGCTGAACTCCAGAACGGATTACTTTTGACATTGCAGCTGCCATTTCTTTTAAAGCATCAATCGCTTTTTCTGCCTTATTCTCCTGATAAACCCCTAATACAGCATTAATGATAACAACTGCCATAATAATAATAACATCCGCATAGGATTCTCCAGAATATGCAGCTGTAATGCCAGAGACAATTGCAGCTGAAATTAATATAATTGTCATTGGTTCTAATAACTGTTTTAAGAAATGAACAAACAAAGATTCCTTCTTCGCTTCTTTTAAAATATTCTTTCCGTCTTTTTGTATTCTATTTTCAGCTTCATCCTTGGTAAGACCATTATCATTACTTGTAACTTCCTTCAAAACCTCTTTGGTATCATTTAAATAGAAGTTCATTCCACCTTGGCTCCATTCTTTATTATTTTTAATTAAAAACCTATTTACCATCATAACAGAAAGATTTTGTGAACTGTTATGAATATATATAAAAAAAGCTTCTTTGACCAAAGATATTCTCTTATAGCCAAAAAAGCTCTTTCTCATTAGAACACTACCCTTATCTATACTAATATTCCAAATATATCGTATTCTATTCTATTACATTACGTTTAAAATTTATGATTGCAAAAAATACCATAAATACATTACTAAATAACAATACACCAATAGCACCGCCTAGACCAATGGCATCTGCTATAATTCCGACAATTTGTGGTGCAATGATTCCACCAAGTGCAGCTATCGCAAGAAGCATTGACATGCCAGATGGGCTTCCTTTTATAATTGATCCAGCATTGGCAATACAGGTTGGATAAATTCCAGCAAAGAAAAATCCTAATAAAGTAATCGATAAAACAATGATATTTACATTGGTTGTTGAAATTAATAAACCTAAAAACCCTGTTGTTAAAATGCAGTTTATTAATATTAACGTCTTCTTTTTCACCTTAGTAGATAAGAAAGCAGTCACAAGACGTCCTATCATTACTGCCAACCATGTATAAGATACTAAATTAGTTGCTAATTTATCACTCATAATACCACTCTTTTTAAAGTATGTGATAAACCAGCCATTCACACAGTTTTCAAGTCCTAGATAGAAAAATAAAATCAAACCAATCACATAAAAATCCTTGCTTTTAATATAAGAACGATTTGTATTCGTTTGTTCTTTCTTTATTCCCTTACTCTTTCCTTCATCGAGAGGTATTGGAATAAAACACAAAAGGAGAATAGTAAGTGCAAATAAAGCTACAACTGTATATCCTAAATGTTTCCAGGTTAGTTGATGACTAATGTAGAGAGAACTTAGGAAAGGAGCAAGGAAAGCACCAATTGCAAATGCCATATGTAAGATGTTTAACATCGAACTTTTCCCCTCTGCACGTTCATTCACTACAGTGTTATTAAAAATACTAACAGATCCACGACCAATACCAAGAAATACAAAGCTTAGATATAAAACTGGAATGGAAGGTATCCCCATTATAATAATTAAGCATATTGGAATTAGTGATGATAAAGCAATAATGGTCCGTTTCCTACCAAACTTTGCTATAATCGGTGGATTTACGAAACTTGCAAGAAGATTACCAATCGCAAATGCAGATAATAACCCTCCAGCTATACTAAAACTTAAATTTGCTTCCTCGATCAGATAAGGCAATATAGTACCTACCATTAAAACCATCATACCATTTACGAAAAATGCATAGTAACAGGTGAGGAAAACAAAAAGACGTTCAAATTTACTATTTTTCTTAACTTGATCTAGCATAATATCCTCCATAGCAAATCCAATGATCAAAATGAGAAACATTTCTTCTGTATAGAAGAAAAAGTATACTTCGCGAACTTTTCCTTGTCTTGTATATGAAAAATACGCTTTGTAAACTTATTCTTGCCATGTATAAGTAAAAGCACAATGCGAATTTTTCTTTTTCATGCATGTAAAAAACCACTCCGAACTGTTTGCTACTCATCGTAACCCACACACGGAGTGGTTTCTATTTTTGTAAGTGATAGAAAACATAGCGAATTTCATCTTATGATGTAATCGCTGTTCGTTCTCTAACATAAGGGACTTGAGCAGTAAACTGCCGCATCCAGTATATCAAGAGGGTTAGATTACTTAAGAGTAACTTTTGCACCTTCAGCTTCAAGCTTAGTCTTGATATCTTCAGCTTCTTCCTTAGAAGCAGCCTCTTTAAGAACCTTAGGAGCGCCATCAACAACGTCCTTAGCTTCTTTTAAGCCTAAACCAGTTACTTCACGAACTACTTTGATAACCTTAACTTTGTTTGCTCCAACGTCTGTTAACTCAACGTCGAACTCTGTCTTCTCCTCAGCTGCTTCTGCTGGGCCAGCTGCTGCTACAACAACACCTGCTGCTGCGCTTACACCGAATTCTTCTTCACAAGCTTTTACTAAATCATTTAACTCTAATACTGTCATGCCCTTAATAGCATCGATAAACTCTTGAGTTGTCATTATTAAATACCTCCATAAAATTATTGGTTTTTACGTTCTATTAACTCTAAATCACAAGGGAAGTAAAGTTATATACTAAGCAACTTCTCCATTCTTCTCTGCGATCTGCTTAAGCACACGAGCGAAGTTTGTAATTGGAGACTGAAGACTTCCAAGTAACTTGGAAATAAGAACTTCTCTTGATGGAATAGTAGCAATCGTCTGAATGCCCTTTGCATCGTAATAAGTTCCATCTACTACACCAGCCTTTAATTCAAGCTTGTCTGCTGTCTTAGCAAACTCTGCTAAAACTCTAGCTGCGGATGTTGCATCCTCAGTACTAAAAGCTACTGCTGTAGGTCCTTCTAAATGTTTGTCTAACTGAGAGAAATCAGTACCTTCGAAAGCCATCTTAAGATATGTGTTCTTGTATACCTTGTATACAACACCAGCTTCTCTTAATTTCTTACGAAGTGCTGTATCCTGCTCTACAGTAAGTCCACGGTAATCTACGATAACCGCTGCCTTAGCATCTGCAGCATAAGCCTTGATTTCATCAACGATTGGTTTCTTTAATTCAACCTTTGCCATTCTAGTACACCTCCTTATAGATTCTGTATAGAAGACGGAATAAAAAACTGCCTCCTGCGAAAACAGGAGACAGATTATTAGTCTAGCATATTAGCTTGATTAATCTATTCCTCGGTAGGCGGTTTCACCTTACGCCATTACGGCACCTACTGTCTTCGGCAGTTTGTGAGAATTAAGCATCTCACGAGCTTTTTGAGTATAACATAAATCTATTAGTGTGTCAATCACCAATTTATTTTGTGCAAACTGTAATCTTGGGTTTTATCCCATTTACAGTATGGACGGATAAATTATGCTAATTTACTTGTGTTAAGCTTGATTCCAGGGCCCATTGTAGATGCGACTGTTACGCTTCTTAAATACTGTCCCTTAGCTGCAGCAGGTTTAGCCTTGATGATTGCACCCATAAGCGCTTGGAAGTTGTCTGCGAGTTGTTCTTCGGTAAAGGAAGCTTTACCAACTGGCACGTGGATAATGTTTGTCTTATCCAATCTATATTCGATTTTACCGGCCTTGATATCATTAACAGCCTTTGTAACATCCATAGTAACTGTTCCTGCCTTAGGGTTTGGCATTAATCCCTTAGGTCCAAGTACACGACCAAGACGACCAACTACACCCATCATATCTGGAGTTGCAACTACAACGTCAAATTCAAACCATCCATCGTTCTGGATCTTTGGAATTAACTCATCGCCACCTACGAAGTCAGCACCTGCTGCTAAAGCTTCATTTACTTTATCGCCCTTAGCAAATACAAGAACTCTAACTGTCTTACCAGTTCCGTGTGGTAATACTACCGCACCACGAACCTGCTGGTCAGCGTGACGTCCGTCTACACCAAGTCTGATGTGCGCTTCGATAGTCTCATCGAATTTAGCTACTGCTGATTTTTTTACTAAACTGATTGCTTCTTCAACATCGTACTGAACACTTCTGTCGATAAGCTTTACTGAATCAGTATATTTCTTTCCTCTTTTCATGATTTACCTCCTAGTGGTATTATCGGGATTGCCCTCCCACATCTATATAAACATCGTGTTAGTCTTCAACTACTGTGATACCCATACTTCTTGCAGTACCAGAGATCATGCTGATTGCTGTCTCGATGCTTGCTGCATTTAAATCTGGCATCTTTAATTCTGCGATTTTCTGAACTTCAGACTTTTTGATTGTAGCAACCTTAGTCTTGTTTGGAGCTGCAGAACCGGACTTTAAATTACAAGCCTTCTTAAGCAATACTGCTGCTGGAGGAGTTTTTGTAATGAAGCTAAAGCTTCTGTCCGCATATACAGTGATAACAACAGGAATGATCATACCTTCCTGATTTGCTGTTCTAGCATTGAATTCCTTTGTGAACTGTACAATGTTTACACCGTGCTGACCAAGTGCAGGACCAACAGGTGGTGCTGGTGTTGCCTTTGCAGCAGGAATCTGTAATTTAATATAACCTGTAACTTTCTTTGCCATGATAGCATACCTCCTAAAATTGTGGTTTTACCGGGAGTAATAGACTTATTGTCAGTATTAACTGAATTGCTACTTACCCTCCCACTGTCCGCAACCTTGCGAACTTTGTTAACATTACCTTAAAGTTTTTCTTAATTTTCAACCTTTACATCCGTAAAACTGATCTCAACAGGTGTCTCTCGACCAAACATGTCGATGTTAATGGTAACGATTTGTTTATGCTCGTTAATTGCTTTGATCACACCCTGTGTATTTTCCCATACACCGGACACTACTGTTACGGTATCGCCTACCGCAAAATCAATTACCATTTCATCTTTCTTAATTCCCATGCTCTTCATCTCGAAGTCAGTGAGTGGAACCGGTTTTGATCCCGGGCCTACGAATCCAGTTACCCCTCTAGTATTACGAACTACATACCATGTGTCATCATTCATAATCATGTTTAATAACACATAACCAGGGAACATCTTTTTCTGAACCTTTTTCTTAACACCGTTCTTCACTTCGATAACATCTTGCAAAGGAACTGAAACTTCCAGTATCTGATCTTGAAGCTTTCTGTTTTCGATTGTTTTCTCAATGTTGGCTTTTACCTTATTCTCGTATCCCGAGTAGGTATGAACTACGTACCAATTAGCATCTGACATATCATCACCCTTATCCTAGTTAAAGTATTATACTGATTCCAAATTTTATAATTTGGTCAACAATACCAATAACTACAGCTAAAATAGTGGATATGACAACAACAGCTACGGTTTGTTTCGCAAGTGATTCTTTGTCCGGCCAAATGATCTTCTTAAATTCTGACTTAAGACCCTTGAACCAGCTCTTTTTTGGAGCTTTTTCTAAAGTATTTGCAGTATCTCCCATAACTTCACTTTCCTTCCTTGTCAAAGGTTTGTCGTCTCACCGGATGAATAAAGCCATCCATCGTTAGACATTATTACTTAGTTTCTTTGTGTAATGTGTGTGATTTGCAGAATTTACAAAACTTTTTGGTTTCCATTCTGTCAGGATGATTTTTCTTTTCCTTTGTAGTGTTGTAATTACGCTGTTTACATTCTGTACATGCCAATGTAATTTTTACTCGCACAACTTCCACCTCCGTTAATTTTCTGTGGTGAATAAAGCATCTTTGGATTTAGAATATGCCGATTCATAAATCCTACCCTATTCTTGCGTTAACATGTAACTGTCCTAGCGAAAATCTAGAACTGATACAGGTCTTCACTGTTTTTAGGCATAAAAAAAAGACCTCTTCCATAGCCAGTTTACTATATCACACTCTGAACTTCACGTCAATGATCTTTTTTTAATTTTGTAATATTTATCTTGTCCTTATTTTAAGTAAAACTAGTTATATCATATCAATTTGTACCAAATTTTATAATTTATACCTTTATTATAACCTAATTTTTAATTTCCGTCAAGTATGTCAACATTTCTCGCTATGGTAGAAGCAATTTAAGTTCCTACCATAGCACAACTCTTAACCTCTTTTGTAATTTATCGTTTTCCCTTATTTTCAACAAACTGTTTTGGAGTAACCCCTACTGTTTTTTTAAACACCCTAGAAAAATAGTTCGGGTCTTTATACCCTACCATATAACATATTTCTTGTATATTTTTATCCGAATATACGAGCCACTCCTGCGCCTTTTTGATACGAATATTCGTTAAGTAATCTACGTAAGTAATCCCCATCTTTTCTTTAAAGATACGACTAAAATATTGGGGACTAATATTTAAAATACCAGCCACCTCTTCTAATGTAATATCCTCATCGTAATGTGCGTCAACATAACGAAGGACCTTTCGAATCGCCGCAAAGGAACTCTCATTCTGATTGTCTCTCACCGATTTTAAAACATAATTAACGCTACGAAAAGCCCACGCATTGATTTCTCCATCTGCTAGTGAATCTAATTCTCGTAATAGTTCCATATAATTGGTGTACTCCGACTCACTACCTCCGTCTCGCCTTGTTTTATTCGATGCCATGACAATTAATTCTAACAGCTTATTTTTTTTATCTAAAATATTATATTCCGATAGCAAATCAAGTAATGTAACCAAATTATTAAGTGCTTCTTTGTTTCCATCCCGGATATTTAATAAGAACTTCTCTTCCATTTCTGTATAGAATTGTTTCTTCTCTTTTCGCTCTTCTGTCACGTCTTGTACGTGGGAGATACTTCCCATACGGTCATATCTTAGGCTTCGAAGTGCCTCTTCGTAGGATATTACAATTTTATCAATCGGTTTTAGGCTTCCAATCCCAACCTTTGCTTCGATTTGGAACATATCACGAAAGACCTTTCGTATGTACTCTCCGTATCGGATCTGCTCAACTTTCGAGGTATTGCTTTCTTGCCCGTATTTTTCCATTGCAAAAATAACAATGCTTCTAGACATTTCCCTTCCAACAATACACCGATAACCTGGGGTCACATTTTTCTTAATTAACTTACTAAACCGCTCATAAGATATCCTTTCTTTATAATTCCCCTTTTCTAATGATACATTTATAACGTATCCATTTCCGCTTAAATTAAGCATGTACTGATAGTTTTTCCATTCCCATTGAAAGTCTTCATTATACAATACTGAATAGACAAAACTAAATTCAATTAATTCCATAGACTGCGCTGCTAAAATTTCGCGATCCGCTACTAACTGATGTCTTCTTCGTTCACAAGTCTCACAAATCCCTTCTATTGCCGGGCGAAGCTTCTCTTTTGTGATTGGCTTCATAAGATAGGAGTGTGCTCTAACTTCTATCGCTCTTTTTAGACTAGTAGCAGACTCATCCTCACCATATACTATAATACCGACTTCATTGTCCTGTTTACGTATCTCGGAGGCCACGCTAAATCCGTCTGTACTTTTTAGTTCTTTGGATATGAGAATAATATCTGGGTGGTGTTCTGAAAAAACTTGGCAAGCACTCTGCACATCACTTGCCATGCCAATGATTTCGACACCTTTTATCAACTCCCCAATAACTCCAGTGATACTCTTCATCTGATTTAAGCTGATGTCGACTAATAGTACCTTCATTGTTTTGCTCCTCCTTTAGTCCTATATATTAAAAATATTTTAATTTAATTCTATTTTGACATATAACTGCCACTAAAAAACCATAATTTTGTCTAAAAATAAATATATAGTATTGAGTTACTTTTTTAAAGTATTTATTTTAATTATTGATATAGATATCCGTTACCAGTTAATTTTCATTCAAAGAAGGAGCTTTCTATGATAAATATTCGTAAACATATAAACTTCATACTAAGATTACTATCGCTACTTCTTTGTCTTTGTTTTATGAGAAATAATACTCGTCAAAAGACTGACTTCCATGATACAAACAAACAAAGAGACGATGTTCATCCTCAAATGGAATCAAACTCCTCTCTCAATGAGCTTATTCTCCTTTGGGATACCAAGGTATCTGAGGAAGATAAACAAAAGATCTTATCCGCTTATGATACATCGCTACATATCCTTGAGGAATTCGACAACTACATGCTATGTATGGCAGATACATCCGATACAGATACCCTAATACATACACTTCGAGATTATGAAGAAATAAGTGCTGTTGACTACAATCAACAGATTGAGCTATTCTCCAACTTTGATCCTAACGATTCTTCGCCATGTTCTATCGAAAGCAACCGTAGCGACTTGCAATATGCTCAAAACATCAAAGTTTTTCCGTCCAGTTCAAGATATGTCGATTTGGAACTTTCAAAGGCTTGGTCTTATTACAACAAAGAAAATTCTAAAACTCGTCAAGTAATCGTCGCCATTGTGGATACAGGAATTGATTTTGAACATCCCGACCTAACAGATCACATGTGGGTGAATCCTAATGAAATACCAGGCGATGGTATTGATAACGATAACAATGGTTATGTTGACGATATTTATGGATGGGATTTCTACAATAATGACAATACAATATGTCATTATGATACTAAAACAATGACCGCTAGTAAAGAGGATAATGATGACCATGGTACACATTGTGCTGGTATTATTGCAGCCTCTGCGAACAATCAAATTGGGACCGCAGGAGTAGCCTCTAATATTGATGCCAAAATTATGTCATTAAAAATTCACGGAGGAGCGAAAGGTAAAGGTACCATTGGGAACGCAATAAAAGCAATTAAATATGCTACTATGATGGGAGCTGATATCTGTAACCTAAGTTGGGGTTCCACAACCTATAATCAAGCTCTAGAGCAAACAATAAAGGAATCCCCAATGTTATTTATTGCAGCTGCCGGAAACAGTGGTGCAAATAATGATGAAATACCGGTGTATCCAGCCAGCTTCACTCTAGATAATATTATTTCCGTCACATTTGTAAGTCCAAATGGTGCTTTAACAGTGAAGTCCAACTACGGTGCTACCTCAGTTGATATCGCAGCCCCTGGTGTGGATATTCTAAGTACTGTTGTTGGTGGCTATCGTACTTTCTCTGGCTCTTCCATGGCTGCACCTCATGTTTCAGGAATTGCTGCAATCTTATACTCCAGTGCCACGAAGTTATACCCATCGAATGTCAAAGAGGTATTGCTTATGAACTACAAACCACTGGAAAACTTAGGCTCATTGACCTACTTCCCAGGGATTCCAAATGCCTATGCATGTATAGAGTCTATGGAATTACTAAAAAGAGATACCAAAAAGCCATCTATTTCAGTGAAAACAGGATACGACAAAGGTAATCTCACTGCTTTCATAGAAGCAAATGACAAAGGTAATTCAGGAATTCGTATTGTCTCCTATCAACCAGGGAAAAAGGCCTTAGACGACTTTAAGCGCGGTACGATTGGTACCTCTATTGAAGAAGACAGACTAGAAGTAGCTAAGGCTGGTTGGTATACGTTTTATGTAAGTGATTATGCTGGTAATGAGGTTGTATTACCATATGAAATCATGGATGACAATCAAGCACCAACGATTACAGCAAGTTACAGTACCTCACTAAGTACCAATACAATCACGATATCTGCTACCATTAAAGACTCAAAAAGCGGTATCAAGTCTGTAAAGTACCTACCTGGTAAAAAGACCGTAAAAGATTTCCTTAGCGGTCACGAGGGAATCCCTCTTATAGAGGGATCCACTCTTGACTTAAGTAATCATAATGTAACGATACAAGTTACCGAACCTGGTCCATATACCATATACACCTCTGATTACCGAGGGAATAAGACAGTCTATGTCATTGACTGTGAAATAACTCCTATCACCGACTTTAAATTGTCTGAAGAATCAAAATCCTTATCAATAGGTTCTGTAAGCCGCTTGGATGTAGACGTCTCTCCTCGCGTTAACACAGATCGACTTTATTATTATTCTTCAAATCCTTCTGTTGCGAGTGTAAGTCAATGGGGCTTAATTCATGCCAAATCAAAAGGGCATGCTACGATATACGTACAAACATCAAGTGGTTTAACAAGGAAGTGCAGAATTATTGTTTCTAAGTAATAAGAACGCTTAACAAGGAAGTGCAGAATTATTGTCTCTAAGTAATAAGAACGCACCATGTAAAACGTAGCTACAGTATTGAAGCTAAAGGGGGTTGATGCAAAATAGAAATATCTTATTTTGCATCAACCCCTTATTTTTTAACTTTATTTAAGCCAAATTTAGCTAGAAAGTTCACAAGTATAGATTGCATAGCATTTCTTACGTCAAAACGGATATTCAGAATCACCTTGCTACTTCCTCGTAACCATACAGCAGCTTAGCTGCTACCTCAGTGGGTACTTGAACATCCTATGAGACAAGTGCTAAATTAAACTTTCTAATTCATCTAATAGATCACCAAGCTTCTTAAGTGCATCTTCTACTGGTTTTGAAGTACTCATGTCAATTCCTGCAATCTTTAATAAAGAGATTGGATCTGCTGATCTACCACCACTTAAGAATTTTAAGTAATCCTTCACTGCTGATTCCCCTTCTGTTAAGATGCGGTTTGATAGGGCTACCGCAGCAGAGTATCCTGTTGCGTACTGGAATACATAGTAATTGTAGTAGAAATGAGGAATTCTTGCCCATTCAATAGCAATCTTATCATCAACCACAACATCTTTTCCGTAGTATTTTTCGTTTAATTCACGATACATCTCACAAAGCATATCCGCAGTTAGTGTTTCGCCCTGCTCTGCTTTTGTGTTGATCATTAATTCGAACTCTGCAAACATTGTCTGGCGGAATAGTGTGGTACGATAATTTTCAAGCAAATGATTGATCAAATACGCTCTCTTTTTCTTATCGGTTGTATTCTTTAACAGATATTGCATCAATAAATTTTCATTGCAGGTAGAGGCAACCTCAGCAACAAAGATAACATAATCACTATAAATTGTTGGTTGAGTATGGTTGGAAAAATACGAGTGTAGAGCATGACCCATTTCATGAGCTAATGTAAACATACTATCAAGAGTATCCGCATAATTCATTAAGACATATGGATGAACACTTGCACCAGAGGAATATGCTCCACTGCGCTTTCCTTCATTCTCATAAACATCAATCCAACGATTATTAAAGCCGTCTTCCAAGATGCGAATGTAATCCTCTCCCATCGGTCTTAAAGCTTCTATGATTGTCTTTTTTGCTTCCTCAAAGCTTACTTTGCTATCTGCCTCTTCAATAATTGGGGTATAGAGATCGTACATATGAAGCTCTTCTACACCAAGAGCTTTCTTTCTAATCTCCATATAACGATGAAGATAAGGAAGATTTTTATTTACCGCTTCGATTAAACTATGATATACCGATACCGGTACTTCTGTTACATCAAGGGCTGCTTCAATGGCTGTATTGTATTTTTTAGCCTTTGCAAAAAACTGTAGCTGCTTTACTTGTGCATGTAAAATAGACGCTGAAGTATTCTTAAACTGCTCATATACACCATAGAGTGAATCAAATGCTTCTTTTCGTACTCTTCTGTCTTTACTCTGCATAAATGGAATAAAGTTGCCATGAGTAACTCGAACCTTATCTCCATCCTCATCCGTGATTTCAGGGAATACTATGTCAGCATCATTAAGTGTAGAATTAATGTTCCCAGGTGCAGAAGCCATCTCTCCAGCAGCAGCAAGCAATCTTTCTTCTGCATCCGAGAGTACGTGTGGTTTCATTCTTCTTTGTGATTCAATATGTCGGCGGTAGAGTTCTAATCCTTTTTCTTCTTGATAGAACTCTTCCACCTTT
>DPVV01000302.1:0-3432 GCA_003526525.1 Lachnoclostridium phytofermentans
CGCTCTTCCGATCCTCTTCATACAGTGTATCGAATTGAATGATTGGAGAGTTAATCAAAAAGTCTAAATCGTTATAATTCATTAATTCATGAAACATATTACCGGTACTTGTCATATTATGACCATGGATTAAAAAACATTGTGTTGGTGTCTCGATATCAGTATTCGTATCTAAAAAAATACTTCCAAATCGGTCATCTTCCTTTTTCATATTCCTGGTCAAGTAATATTCGGGCTCGTCCTTACTAGATTGCAGTACCGGATAGTTGATATTGGTGCCTTCTATTTGAATCCAGCCTTTTACGTCGGGATTAAGTTCTAATAGGTGATTGAATTTTTCTAAAGGAATTATTTCTGATGTTTCTGCTGTTGTTAATTGATCATCTGTTTCCTTCGGAATTGAAGGAGTTTTTATATCCTCAGGAATTGAATTATTATTGCCATAAATCTCTTGAATTTCTTTCATTTCTTTGTTTGATTTCGTAGGACTAATCCATAGGATATCAATCAATAGATAAGTTCCTATCATTATTATAATAATAGAGAGTATATGGATGGCTTTATTAAGCTGTAATTTTTTATTGTTACGTATTGGATTATCTTTCGAGTCGTTCTTATTCTGACTTGAATTATCTTTTGAGTCGTTCTCATTCTGATTTGTTTTAACTTTTGTAGCTTTTACTTTATCCTTTTTTTGTTTTATTGAATTTGTGTAACTACCCATAAGTACCCTCCTTTCTTGCATTTATGAAGAGTATAGCACAATTATATATAAATGATAAGAATCTTTTTCATTGTCTTAAAGGAATATAACACATAGATATTGTATATCGTCTTTCAATTCATACAATAAAAAGGTGTCTAACAATAAAATTATCTATTGTTGGATACCTTTTTTATTTAGCTTTTAAAATTATAGGTTATATCAGGTTGAACTTCTTTCAACGAAAGTAGTTGATAGGATGATTTTCTGTGGTAGAGTTGCATAACCTTGAATTCTTGCAAGCAACAGATTGACTGCGATCTTTCCAATTTCTTCTTTTGGAACGTGGTAGGTGGTAAGTGGAGGATTTGAATACTGAGACATTTCAATATCTGACATTCCAATGACCGCTACTCTCTTAGGTACGGAGATTCCATTTATATAAAAACTCTTCATTGCAGCCATAGCCATTAAATCACTGGCTGCAAAAAAAGCAGTAGGAAAGTGAGTGCTCTTACACAAGTCATCTACTTTTGCTACACATTCATCTTCGTTCCAGCCACAATCTATGATCCATTCTTTCTGAATCGGTAAACCTGCTTTATGCATTGCAATGAGATACCCTTGATAACGCTTACTATCTTTGATATCTTGGGATTCTCCGCTTCCGCCGATAAATCCAATTTCTTTATGCCCTTTCTCAATGAGATGTTTTGTGGCAAGGATACCATTTTGTAAGTGATCATACCCAACATCATCAATATCATCACGTAAAGTATCAATACCAACGATATGAGGAACGCGTTTTTTAATGTAGCGATAGATTTCCTCGTTTAAAGGCTCCATCAAAATTAACCCGTCCAAAGAATCGATAAAGGTTGAAGCTAGAGAAATTTTGTCCTGAAGAATTGGTGCTGATTTGATAAAGGTTAGATCGATTCCAACTTCTCTTAATTGTGTTTCTACCCCGGAAAGGATTGACATATAGTAAGGATCGTTATAGCCCTTTTTTGTTACTCTTAAAATACAACCTATCTTTGCGTCTTTACAAATGCTTGAATTCGCAACTATTACCTTTTTTCGCTGGGTCGTAGTAGGTATATAATTTAATTGAGTTACTGCATCAAGCACACGATTCTTGGTTTCTTCGGTCATCTTATATTTTGTATCATTATTTAAAACGCGAGAGACTGTAGCGATGGAGACATTCGCTAATTTTGCAACTTCTCGTATGGTACTCATTGGTAGAATCCCCTTTCTGTTTATAGTAATGATAAAATAGCAACTGTTTGTTTAGTCATTTGTTACGTTACATATTTACATTAACTCATTTTTGTTTAGTTGTCAATGTTTCAATGGAAAATACAAGATTTTATAGTAGTAAATCATTCAATAGAAAAAAACAAGATTTTATGATGTAGTAGTAAATCATTCAATAGAAAAAACAAGATTTTATAATGTAGTAGTAAATCATTAATAGAAAAAAACAATATAATGTAGTAATAAAGTATTCAATGGAAAAAACAAGGTTTTATAATGTAGTAGTAAATTATTCAGTGGAAAAAATAAGATTTTATTATATAGAAATAGATCATTCAATGATAAATTTTGCAGCATTATTAAGAGAAAGACAAAATAAAAAATAAAGTAAGAAATAAAGCAAAAAAAATAATTATCTACTGTTTACAAATGGTGTGACACGTGATAATATAAACGTAACAAAGCGCTGTACCTTGAATATGTTACGCGGTGTTACGTGAAATAAACAAAAAAATTTGTTAAAAACTTTAAAATAAGTTTAAGAAGGGAAGTATTATCATGGAAAAGCCAGTATTAGTAATTATGGCTGCTGGAATGGGAAGCAGATATGGTGGATTAAAGCAAATTGACTCAGTGGATGAGCAGGGACATATTATCATCGATTTTTCAATTTTTGATGCAATCAAAGCAGGTTTTAAGAAAGTAATCTTTATTATTAAGAAAGAAATAGAAGAAGACTTTAAAGAAGTGATTGGTAATCGTATTGAAAAGATTGTTGATGTTGAGTACGTTTACCAAGAAATTAGCAGAGTACCAGAGAATTTTACTATCCCAGAAGGTAGGGTAAAACCATGGGGAACTGGTCATGCGATTTTATGTTGCAGGGATAAGATTCAAGGACCATTTGCAGTAATTAACGCGGATGATTTCTATGGTAGTGAGGCCTTTATAAAAATCTATGATTTCCTAAGTTCTGTAGAACAGAATAATCTTTATTCTATGGTGGGATATCAGTTAAAAAATACATTGACAGAACATGGCTCTGTTGCAAGAGGGGTATGTAATGTGAATGAGAAAGGTTTCTTAACTAAGATAACGGAGAGAACAAAGATTGAAAAATTCCCTGAAGGTGCTAAGTATTATGATAGTGAAGCAGATACCTGGGAAGAAATCTCATTTGACAGTACAGTCTCTATGAATCTGTGGGGATTTCAAGCAAATATTATGGCAGAACTAAAGGCTGAGTTTGAAACTTTTTTAACAACAGAAGTTGCCAATAATCCAGAGAAAAGTGAGTTTTTCTTACCAACCGTTGTACAGCATATGATTGAAAATCAAAAGGTGCAGGTAGAGGTATTACATTCTAAGGATCAATGGTTTGGTGTTACATATAAAGAAGATAAAGAAGCCGTGCTAAACGAGATAGCGAAGTTAAAAGAACAAGGGGTTTACCCAACAAATCTTTGGTG
>DPVV01000302.1:3536-4664 GCA_003526525.1 Lachnoclostridium phytofermentans
AATCTTTGGTGAGGATTGTAAAATCATAGTGGAGGTGCTATTATGGCAAGAGAAATAAAAAATGAGTTAATAGAAAATGCTATTGCGCAGTTTCAAGTAGAAGGAACAGTTGAGAGTTATGAAAGATACGGAAATGGCCATATTAACGATACATTTGATGTAGTTTATAAAGAGGATGAGAAGAAAAAAAGATTCATATTACAGCGTATCAATCATAGTATCTTTAAAGAACCTGAGAAATTAATGTTTAATATTGCTAAAGTTACTTCATTTTTAAAAGATGAGGTAAGAAGACTTGGTGGGGATGAATTACGTGAAGTATTGACGATAATCAATACGAAGAATGGAAACTACTTCTATTTAGATGATGAGGGTTCTTACTGGAGAATGTATATCTTTATAGAGGATGCCACCTCCTTTGAACAAGTTAGCAAACCAGAAGATTTTTATCAAAGTGCTGTTGCATTCGGAAGATTTCAGAAACTATTATCCGCATTTGATGCATCTAGCTTATATGAGGTAATACCAAACTTTCATAATACACCATTACGTTATGAAGCATTCTTAAAGGCTGTAAAAGAGGATAAATGTAATCGCGCCAAAGATGTAAAGGAAGAAATCGAGTTTTTTATCAAAAGAAAAGAGGATATGGAGTACTGTAAAAAGTGCTTAGACGAAGGGAAGCTTCCACTTCGTGTTACACATAATGATACAAAACTTAATAATGTAATGATAGATAATAAGACAGGTAATGGCTTATGTGTTATTGACTTAGACACTGTAATGCCTGGATTATCTATCTTTGATTTTGGTGATTCTATCCGTTTTGGTGCAAACACGGCAACGGAGGACGAAAAGGATTTATCGAAAGTGAGCTTAGATTTAGATTTATTTGAACTATATGTCAAAGGGTATTTAACGGGTTGTGAAGGCAGTCTGACAGACACTGAAATCTCTATGCTGCCTCATGGAGCAAAAACGATGACTTTAGAGTGTGGAATGCGTTTTCTAATGGATTATTTAGAAGGAGACGTTTACTTTAGAATTCATCGTGAGGAACATAATCTTGATCGTTGTCATACACAAATGGCACTTGTTCAAGATATGGAACGTAAATGGAAGGAAATG
>DPVV01000124.1:0-3660 GCA_003526525.1 Lachnoclostridium phytofermentans
TGGAGCAGGCCTAACCCCAGAAGAGTTTGAAGCACAGATTGCTCATCCTGAAACATTGGAACCAAGTTATGTATGGAATTCCAATGAAGCTCTATGCTCGAAGATGGGCTGGACGATCAAATCTCAGACACAAAAATGTGTTCCTTATTTTTATGAGACGGATCTGTATTCCGAGACTCTTGGCCGCGTAATCCCTAAGGGTAATTGTATTGGAATGAGTGCAGTTGTAACCACAGAAACTTTCCAAGGTCCTATCCTTGAGACCCAGTGTATTGGTAAAGTATATGGCCCTGATGACGGTGATATGTGTGATTGGAAGATTATCGGAGAGCCAGATACTACATTCTTTGTAAAAAATCCAGCCACCGTGGAGCATACATGTGCAAACATAGTTAATAGGATTCCCACAATCCTTAATGCGCCTGCTGGCTTTGTAACAGTTGAAAAGTTAAGTGAACTTCAATATCTTTCCTATCCAATTCAACTTTATGTAAAATAAGTATATAAGTAAAAGACATAGTTTCCCACCAAAGGGGAGCTATGTCTTTTTTAGAAAGGGTATTACCACTACATGGCGTCTTTTCTATTTAGGTTACTAAAAGAATTCGAATAAAAGAATGATATGATTAATCTGACAAAAATTTAATAAAAAACATAAAAAATGCAACAATATAATAATGTGCTATTTTTTTATGGAAAACAGATAAACTATCTGTGAGATGATGCCATCATGCATGAAAGATTTCTTAAATAAGGAGGGGCTGTAATTGCTGATCTTGTTGGATGGAATTAATTTTTATATAAATTCACCGTTTTTGCTAGTTATATTTTTGATCCTGATTGCATTGATCTGTTTTGTTCTATTAATGCTGTATTATCGGTATAACCATTTTGGTAAGAAATTGCATTTCAAAATCTATTCACAGGGAGAAGGAGATAAACCGGATTCGAGGGAATGGGAGAAACAGATGTTTGATCTGGCAGAGAGCCACAATCAGGTTAGGCTGATAGGATATAGCTATGTTCTTAATGACTATAATCAAGCCGCCTATAAAAAACTGAATAAAATCAGGGACAGTATCTCTACCCTACCCTCCGATATCATTTCGCTAATTCCAGCAGCACGCTGGCTCTTTGATAATTTCCAAATGATGTACCGGGAAATTAAAAAAGTACGTACCTCGGGAACGAGCTATGCCGTATTACCGATCCTAAAGGTAAAGGAATATCGTAATTTCCCACGTATCTATGTTGTGGCTAAGAAGATGGTGGCCCTTTCCGGCGGACACTTAAGTGAAGAAAATATTTCTGTAATGTTAAACGCTTATCAGCAAAAGATACCGCTTACGGACAGGGAAATCTGGGTTCTGCCGGAAATGCTGGGATTTTGCCTTCTTGAAGAAATCATTGTAATTGCGGATGAGATTCTTCATATCATTGATGTAAAGTCGAAGGCTGATAAATTCCTCCGAGAAAAGCAGGAAAGTAATCAGGGGCTAACAGATATATCGACACTGCTTTGCGAAATAGAAGATAACCTGAAGATTAACTACTCGTTCCATGCACATGTATTATACCTACTGAAAAATATGTCCTTTCATGAGGCTTCTGTTCAAAAATACTTGGAATATCATTTTGCTTCCGTAGGAAGACAAGTGAAAACCTCCGAAATATTCCTGAAGGAAGGAAAGATAGAATCATTTCTTGAGACAAATATCCGTACTTTAATTGTCAGCCTGAGGGATATCAATGAAGTGGATGAGGAAAAATTCTTTGAGGAATATTCCTCCCTGGAGCAGATTTTGTCTCAAGATCCGGATGGCGTCTATTCAAAGATGGATTTGGAAGCCAGGGGAATGTACCGAGGTATTATCGTTAAATTATCGCACCGTTATAAGCTGGTGGAAGAAAAGATAGCGAAAGATTGCCTGGAACTGGCAGTTCAAGGAAGGGATGACCTGTATTGTTCTCATCATGTGGGAGCCTATCTTTTGGGCAAGGGTTATCCGATTCTGAAAGCAAAGATATTAGGAAAACCGATCCCCCAAATCCTTAAGAAAAAAAAGAATGTGAAGGGCTTCATTTATTTCCTTTCCCTGTTTCTTATTATTCTGGGACTGAGTTCTTGCCTGCTCTATGCGTTCCGAATTTTTGGCGGCATGCAGGATACCAGCCGACATGTAATTACCCTTCTGGTGGTAATGCCGCTCTTAATGGGTATTTCCATAGAGATTACAAATTTTATATTTACCAGAAGGATTATGGTTAAGAAGATTCCATCCCTGAACTATCTGAAGGAAATACCGGAGGAAGCAAGAACCTTTGTTGTCATGCCGGTTATCGTCTCCTCGAAGGAACAGGGGCTGGTGTACATGGACCGTCTTCAAAAGAATTATTTGGCCAACCGACAGCCGAACCTTTACTATGCATTGCTTCTTGATTTTGAGGATTCCTCGGACCAGTACATGCAAAAGGACGAGGTGATAGAGAGTGCTCTAACTGCACGTATGAAGGAACTAAATGACCTCTATCCGTCGGAGCACCAGCAATTTTCTCTATTCTTTCGCTACCGCAAATGGAATGAAGCTGAGAATTGTTATATGGGATGGGAGCGCAAGAGAGGAAAGCTGGAAGAGTTTAATAACCTTTTAAATGGGACTGTAAAGGAGAATACCACCTTTTCCTCTATTTATTGTGACGAAGAGCTTCTTACCACCTTCCGATATGTGATTACACTGGATGCGGATACGAATCTGATTCGTGACAATGCAGCAAAATTGGTTGGACTGATTGATCATCCTTTAAATAAACCAGTTCTGGATCACGAAGGTGGGAAGGTGAAGGAGGGCTATGTCATCATTCAGCCCTCAGTAAGAAATCATATCGTAAATAAGAATGGTAGCAGGTTTACGAAAATCTTCGGAGGAGAATCGGGTCTTGACCATTACGGAACCGTAATATCAGATATCTACCAAGATATTTTTAACGAAGGTATCTATACCGGGAAGGGGATCTATGATATTAAAGCCTTCCACAAGGTACTTCATAATAAGGTACCGGAAAATCGGATTCTTAGTCATGACCTTTTTGAGAGCTGCTATGCACGAACGGCTTTTTCTAGTGCAGCCAAAATCATGGATAATTTTCCGAACAGCGTTTTATCCTTTACCAAAAGGGAACATCGATGGCTGCGCGGGGACTGGCAGCTGCTACCCTGGTTATTTTTGAAGAAGACTCCGGATGGGAGAAGTCTAAGCCCATTGTCAAAATGGAAAATCTTTGACAATCTGAGACGAAGCTTGGTTCCTCTGAGTAAGACGCTGTTTATTTTGCTGAATCTTGCATGGATGCCAGGAGCATATTACCTTTGGATACCTCTCGTTTTCTTTAATGATATATTTAACCTGATTATTTTATTAATTGCAGTGATAACCCAGAAGCTGATTCGTCCGAAGCTTGCCCTTGTTTATAAAGGCTTCTTAAAGGAAATTGCTACGATGTTTGAAAGAACATTCCTAGAGTTTACAATCACTCCCTACCGTGCTTATATCGTATCGGATGCAATTATTAGAACCCTATATCGAATCTTTATCAGCAAAAGAAATCTGCTTCGCTGGAACACGGCGGAAGCAGTGGATGCTTCCATTACGAATACCAGAA
>DPVV01000124.1:3832-5044 GCA_003526525.1 Lachnoclostridium phytofermentans
TCTACTCCCGGCGTTCGTTCTTGTGGTAATTTTATTTATGGGATATTTAAGCCCGGCAGGGATCATTCTGACAGCAATCATAATTGCTGACTGGAGTTTTGCCTTTGAGATAGCATACCGGATCAGTCAGCCGAAAAAGAATTTTCATCTGAGGGATAAAGTTCAGGATAATGAGATGCTTCTTAATACTGCGCGCAGAACCTGGCAGTTTTTTAAGGATCTTTCTACGAAGGAAAACAACTGGCTTTGTCCGGATAATTACCAGATTGAGGTGGTTGAAAAAGTCAGCGAAAAAACATCACCGACCAATGTTGGACTTCAGTTTCTGGCAATTCTGTCAGCCAGGGATTTTGGGTTTGAAACTCTGAGCTCTATGGTTGCATATGTGGAAAACCTGATGGTAACGGTTCAGAAAATGCAAAAATGGAAGGGACATCTCTATAATTGGTATGATATTAAAACCTTGGAGGTGCTTAATCCTGCCTATATATCAACCGTAGACAGCGGTAATTTTTTGGGACATCTGGTTGCCTTAAAAAACGGCCTTCTGGAGCAAATCGACAAACCGGTTTATCTGGACAATTTTCTATCTGAACTTAGGATAGCGATAAAGAACAGTAATGAGGAAATTCAGCTAAGAACAGGCAATTCTACCGAAAATGGGCTTAGAGCCGAGTATCAAAAGATAGGTGAACTAATAGAAGATATTGCGGATATCTGGGAAAACTTACACGAGATGGAGCTTAAACCATCTACAGATTATTGCTATACCAGGCTGTTGATGAACAAGATTGATAGTATTGTAAATGAAGTTGCGGCTTTAAAGCTAAAGGAAGAGAGCTTTTCTTCTTATCCTACGCTTCGCTACGTTGCAGCAAAGGACAATAAATTTGCGAATAGCATGATTAACCGGATCAGAGAACTCAGTAATAAAATAGACTGCATTTTAAAAAATGTTGATTTACGTTTTTTATTTGACGAAAAGAGAATGCTGTTCCATATCGGATATCATGTTTCGTCGCACATGCTAGATGACGGTTGTTATGACCTGATGGCGTCGGAATCTGCACTTACAAGCCTTCTTGCAATCGCGATGGGAGAAGTTCCGTTAAAACATTGGTATAAATTAGGAAGACCGCTGACCATTGTTGGCGGCATTCCGTGCTTCGTTTCTTGGAGCGGTACGATGTTTGAATATCTGATGCCGAATCT
>DPVV01000124.1:5206-5736 GCA_003526525.1 Lachnoclostridium phytofermentans
TGAATATCTGATGCCGAATCTTGTATTTAAGGAGTATGAAGGCTCTGTCTATGCACAGGCCTCCAGGGCAGCGGTACTCCAGCACATGAAGTATGCAAAGGAAGCGGAGATACCTTGGGGTATATCAGAATCCCAATATTATCGTTTTGACTTAAACTCAAATTACCAGTACAAAGCCTTCGGTGTTCCAAAAATAAGACTTCAGCCAGTCCGTAGAAATTCCCTGGTGGTTGCTCCCTATGCAACGATGTTAGCACTTGATATCGCAGAAGAGGAATGCATGAAGAATCTCACGCGGCTAAAGGAATTAGGAGTTTTCGGTGACTACGGCTTCTATGAATCTATTGATTTTAACGTACCGAATTCTGTGGATCTGACACCTTATTGCATTGTAAAATCCTATATGGCGCATCATCAGGGGATGAATCTGGCTGCGATTAATAATTATCTGAATGAGGGTATCCTCCGGGAGAGATTTCATGCGGAGATGATGATTAAGGCAACAGAAGTCTTGCTAGAGGAAAAACGCC
>DPVV01000536.1 GCA_003526525.1 Lachnoclostridium phytofermentans
ATTTCAAATTTAGAGGAGATATGTTATGATGAAATATAAGTAAAATTAGTGAATAATAAGAGTCCCTAACATTTACTTCACAAAGTCCCTAACATTTATTTCAATGGACAAATGGACATTTGTTATAAAAAGTTACAAATAGTAGTATATCATTTATTGCGCTAAATCCAGGTTTAACGTAATAATAGTAGCATTTAAAATAGGATACCTACTTTTTACCCTTTTTTTGGTTATTCTAAGCAATCTATCTAGTTACCTGCTTTTTTATACTTCTATTGTTCTTTATATGTTCTTACATACGTGTTTCTTATATTAAGATTCACTTCTCTGTTGTAATTATATTTTTCATTTATTCAATATGTTTATTCCTTCAAATATATTTTTATTGATCACATGCCATTTTATTTATGTTATAAAACATATTAACATATGTTACTTAAACTTAATTATTCAGCTATATCGATTATTCCTAAACCCCTTAATCTATGTTACTTGATACTTAATTAAGCGGCCTTTTGTTTATTCCTTAATTCTTCACTTTGTCATAACTTTTTCGATATATTTCATAATTCATCAATTTGTCAATTCATATAACAAATATTCATCAACCCATTTAAATACTTATTATACTTTCATTTATTAATTGATGCTAAATTACGTTATTTTAGCGCATAGCCATGTATTCTTCTTATGCAAATTTTAATATTACAAATCTAGGAACTTTACATTATCTAAAGATTTAACGCAATGTTTGTTAAATTATTGTCAATCTGTTAAAAAGTTAGTAAAAACTTTGCGATGCTTCATTTTTATACTAATTGTTATATATTTATAGTATTGCAAGTTTAAAAAAAGAAAAGAAATTACTTATATATAGTATTCCCTTTTCTTATTCTTCCCAATCAATTAGTGGGTATAATCAATAATTTGAATTATGTCATCTTTCATTACTTGAGTATTAGGGCATAGGAATCCTACTGCAGTTTCTTTAAAAATGCACTAATTATTAATTTTTCTAAATCTCTCAAGTACAATATCAATATCCTCTTTTGTAGTAAATCTACCTAGACTGAATCTGACAGCTCCACGAGCAATATCTATAGGAACATTCATTTCCTTTAAAACTGGTGATATTGAAATTAAACCCGAATGACATGCTGATCCAGTTGATGCGGCAATGTCATCCCCTAATAGTTCTAATATTTCATTACCGTTATAGCCTAAGAAACTAATATTTAACGTATTAGGTAATTTATTATATAAATCTCCATTAGGATGCATCTTTTCTCCGAATATTTCTTTCAAATTCAAGTAAAAATAATTGGTCAATTCCTTAAGGTGATTAGTTTGTAGCGCTATTTGTTCCAATTGGCATGCTTTACCTAAAGCTACGTCAAAAATAACATTTTCAGTACCTGCACGCCTCCCTAGCTCATGTCCTGCACCATGAATCAGAGGTTCAATCGATATTTTTTTGTTGACATAGAGCGCACCAATGCCCTTTGGAGCATACAACTTATGCCCTGCTATGGTTAGAAAATCAACATCTAAATCATATACATCAATTGGTACTTTACCTACTGACTGTGATGCATCCGTATGAACTAATATATTGTGCTTATGACATATCTGAGCAATTTCTTTGATTGGCTGAAGGGTTCCGGTTTCATTATTAGAGTGCATAATGGTGACTAATATTGTTCTATCTGTAATCATTTGTTCTAAAGCCGATACATCAACCATCCCATTTTCCTTGACCGGTAGATAGGAAATCTTATAACCAAGCCGTTCAAGATAATCACATGGATTTAATACAGCTGGATGTTCAATTTTTGAAGTAATTATATGATCACCTTTATGACGGTAACTGTATGCGACACCTTTGATTACGGTATTATTCGATTCACTACCACCGCTGGTAAAGATAATTTCATTTTGTAAACAATGTAAAAGATCTGCAACTTCTGTTCTTGCCTGCTCGACAGCTTGTTTTGCTTTCTTCCCATACTCATGACTACTTGATGGGTTACCAAAATTCCCATACATATATGGAAGCATTGCATCTGCAACTTCTTTATCGATTGGTGTTGTTGCATTATAGTCCAAATAAATCATGTTATCTTTCCTCTCCTTTAATCTTTCATTATCTATTTCACAGTATAACATTCGTGTATTATATTAGTCAATTTTGCGTATTTTCCATAAATAATCATTAATAGAAAATTTTAGTATACATATCAATATTATGTTAACTAATTATATCTTTCACTAATATAGTCTTCATTTTATACTTCAGCAATATAGCTATAATCCTAATGATAATTTGAGTTAATGATTTACATTTCTAGTATTAAAACTCTGTATATAAAATCTATTCCTTATTTATCTAGCTTTAATTTACTTAAGCTGTCCTTTATATCTATTTACAGTAATAAAAATACCATTAGCCAAGAGATTTCTCTCCTGGCTATCTACTATCACTAAAACCTACTTAAGCTTACCTATTTATGAAACTCCTCAATATCAGCTGGTTTATTATAGCACTCATTTTCCATAGGAACAAACTATTTTTTCAACGAAATCATCAAATGTACTATAATAAATCAATCTATCTGATACTTACTTAGCTCTATACTTCCTGCAAGCAAGTTAATTTTCGTTAAAAAGATGGTGTTTAAGCTAATAAAACTAGACTTAAACACCATCTTTATATCAAGATTCAATATATATTTCAATTTTTCTCATGTGAAAATGTTTCATAGGATGATTAATATATCAAAAATAAATTATTCCTATCTAAACAGTAGCAATCTATATATTTGATTGACATATCATTTTAATGATAAACAGCCCATATAAACACATATCCAATCCATACTGCCATTAAAGTAAATGGAACACCAATTCTCATAAAATCTTTGGTTTTAACCTCATATCCATCTTTACGAAGAATTCCGATTGCAGTGATATTAGCAGATGCTCCAATTGGTGTTAAGTTACCACCTAGTGTTGCACCAATTAATAAACCAAAGTAAAGTAAATAAGGCTCGACATTCATCATAGTTGCGATAGAGCTTACTACTGGAAGCATTGTTGCGACATAAGGAATATTATCGATAAACGCAGAGAATATCACAGAAGCAAATACCAGTAAGGTATAAACGATAAAAACATTATCACCAGCTATTAGAACGAAGTATTCGCTGATTTTATTAATTACTCCTGCTTCAGTAATACCTGCAATAACAACAAATAAGCCAGCTAATAATAATAGTGTTTGATAATCTATCTCCTTCAAGGCTTTTATTGCAGAACTGAAATTACCATTCTTTATAATAGACCATATGATACCAACTAAGAAGAAACCAACGCAAATGATACCATTTGTAATAGCTGGCTTATGTGGTATAAAAGAAGCCAAAATTAAAGAAACTACTGTACCACAAAGTAAAATTGTTGGAATAAAATCAGTTACTTTAGTCATTTCTACCACAGTAATTGGTTGCTTTTCTTTTCTAAATATCATGCTTAAGACTAGCAGAGTTGCAACTGCACCAAGCTCTACAGCCCAGAAGATACCTGGTTTACCGTTCATAAAGAAGAAGTCTAAGAAATCCATATTTGCGTAGTTACCAAGTAAGATTGAAGTAGTATCTCCTACTAAAGTAGCCGCACCTTGAAGATTTGAGGAGACAGCAATACTAATTAATACTGGAACAGGAGATATTTTCACTTTCTTTGCAATCGCTAGACCTACTGGTGCAACCATTAATACAGTTGCAACATTATCAACAAATGCTGAGATGACTCCAGCAAAAAGGGATAATACCACGACAGCAGAACAAACGTTTGTTGCCTTGCGAATAAGCAAATCCGACAATAAAGATGGCATTTTTGATTCAATAAATAAAGATACTGTACCCATAGTTCCTGCAATCATCAGTATTACATTAAAGTCTACCGAAGGGAAAACTTTCGTAACTGGAAGTATACCAATTACAACAAATAAAAACGCTGAAGTTATAGCGACAAGGTAACGATACTTAGACAAGCTAAGCATTAATACATATGTTATAATAAATAAAATTAAGGCTGTTATTAACATTTTTCCTCCATAATCATTCGTGTTATTGTTGTATCTACGTAATCATAATCATTCATTAATGAGTAAAGTTATACACTTATTATTTCATCAGAACCATTAGGCAAATACAATAATTTAATCTAAACGTTTATTTTTATTTCTGTCTTATTCTTTAGTATTATCTGCAATTGGTTGCAACTCACTATAACCATCTGCAGAAAATTTATTAGAATCAAGACTAATATCTACTAGCAACCGCGTTAATACGTTTGCTGTACGGCTTGATACCCAATTACTATTAAATTGCATAATTTTATTAAACAAGCAGTACTACCTAAGTGAATTAATCACCCCCATTTTTGCTTTTCACTTTTGTCAAGGTACTGTCAATAAAATAAATAATCTATAAATATTATTGGTAGAAAAATACCTTAACCTAATACCGTATTTTACTATATGTATTATATCGTTTCAACATAATTCGACGTTTTTCTGAACAAAATACTAATACCAATGATTTTTCTTAATAAGTTTAAGGTTTCCATATGCCTTTTCCATCCACACACCATAGATACATCACATCCTGTGATATTTATGATACATACTATATAATTTCACTATTAAATGAGTATCTTTAGGTGTAAGATAATGAAAATGACAAGTTATCTAATATGATAACTTGTCTAAAATATAATCATTATAAGATTTATTAAATTTCTTAATTATCTCACTCGTTCAAAGGATAAAAATCTAGTTCCCTGAAATGTTAGTTTACCAACATCTCCTTCTCCTAATAATCCATATTGCTGCCCACTTACACCGAGCTCTAAGCGATCACCACTTTCAAACTGAAAAGTAACAAAATGTAATCCGAATAAATCGTGTGTGCTGTAACTATGTAGCAACTTTTCTTTCATCCACTTAGTCTTTAACTAATTTACTAAAAGCCAAGAGATCAATCTCCTGGCTATCTATCTTCTATCATATATTTGATTTTATTTAAATCATATAGTAATAATCTATATCTCAAATTTATTCTAGCTTTAGTATTTAATACAACAACTACTTAAGATAACTATTTATGAAACTCTTCAATATCAGCTAGTAAAGCATCAACATTTTCCTCTTTCGTAGCCCAGCTAGTACAAAAACGCACTGCATTGTGTGTGTCATCAACCTTTGTCCAGAAACTATAGGAATACTTTTCTCCTAAGAAGTCCAATAAACTAACTGGTAAGATTGGGAATTGTTGATTTGTTCTTGAATCATAAAGGAAATGGTAACCTTTCTTAGCAAATGCATCTCTGATTCTCATTGCTTGTGTTATAGCGTGTTCTGAGATCTCTTGATACAAATTATCTGTAAATAATGTTTCAAACTGTAAGCCTAATAAACGACCCTTTGCGAACATACCACCACGAAGTTTGATATTATATCTGAAATCCTTCTGAATAGCTTTATTTGAGATAACAACAGCCTCTCCAAATAGAGCTCCGACTTTGGTTCCACCAATGTAAAATACATCACAATTTGCAGCAATATCCTCAAGGCTTAAATCATTACCTTCGGATGCTAAAGCATATCCTAATCTTGCACCATCGATAAAAAGAGGTAACTCTAACTCTTTACAAGTGTTATAAAGCTCCACTAATTCTTCTTTATGATAAGTAGTTCCATTTTCTGTTGGATGTGATATGTACACCATACCAGGCTGTACAACATGTTCATGGCTGGAGTCTGCCCAGTGTTCATCGTAATAATCTCTTACTTGCTTTGCTGTGATTTTTCCATCTTCACTAGCAAGGGGTAATACCTTATGTCCAGTTGCCTCAATTGCTCCTGTTTCATGGCAATTAATATGTCCTGTTACTGCGGAAAGTGCACCTTGATATGGTCTAAGAACTGAGCTAATAACGGTGGTATTTGTTTGCGTTCCTCCTACTAAGAAATGTACTGCTAACTCATTATTACCACAAGCTCCCTTAATAAGCTCGCGTGCTTGCTCACAGTAGTGATCTTCTCCATACCCTATTGTTTGCTCCATATTTGTTGAAACAAGTTTAGTTAATATATTAGGATGTGCTCCTTCTGTGTAATCCGATTCAAAACGTATCATGATAACCTCGATTCTTGCGTATTCGCACTATATATTATTTTTTATCAATTATCTGTTCTTCCATCTATCAAAAGCTAATTACTAGTATATTATATCAAATATCATGAAAAGGGACAAATAAAAGATTTTTTTTATCTAGTAATCTTAAGTAATAACTTAACCTGATTATTCACCATACTTCATTTAACCATGCTGGGTTACCACATAGTTATTGTATTTCCACCTTTTTATTACTTCCACCTAAAAAGTGATTCTAAAACAATAGAAAAGAGCTTTACTAAGGCTCCTTTCTATTTCAGCCATTTCTGGTATAATAGATATAGGTTACTATAAATTCAAAAGAAATGGAGTTTATATGAAAAAAAATAAATATCTATTAAAAATAAGTTTGTTTGTTTTTATAATATTTATAGGAGTTATGATGGTATATAAAATTTCTACCCCAGTCCTTAATAATAAAGATATTAAGGATTTCAAAAAAACATGCTCCATGGAATATGAATATATAGATAAGATTAAATTTATATATAATGAAGCAGGATTAGAAATTCAATTTTATACTAAAGACATATCAGACAATGAAGCTAATCATATAGTAAGTGCTACACAGAAATTTGTTTCTACTCCAAATTTTCTAGATTATTTTTCAGGGAAATATAGAAAAAAATATAAAAATATAACAAAGCATCTACCTAATGATTACGTCCCTCCTGCAACTATAATAATACATGAAGAAAATAATATTGTTCCTAACTTCAAATATTCTTCAAGTACTCCTTATATTAATTGGAGTTCTATGAACTAATCTTATCTATTAAATAAAAAAGAAGAAAATCATAAGTTTAAGTTAAATTGCGGTTTTCTTCTTTTTAGAATTGAAATTATTTTTTTTGATTTAGAATAAACTTACCCTTTTTTATAATATTTCATCATCTTAGGTGCTATCGTAACCATAGAATCACGGTAACCAAGTTCCACGTTTTCCTCTAATCTCTTTTGCTCAAGGAGAATAGTTCCAGTTCCACCAATGCGCTCTAACGATTTTGACGGATAGATATGAATCGTTTTCACCTGCTTAAGTTCTTCTAATTCCAATCCATCTTCTTTCTTCTTATCCGATAAATGAACGACTATTGCAAAATCCAACTGATAATCCTGCAGTGGATGGATCGGTACATTATCAATATTTCTATTTGGGTACTCTGCAGCATGAATCCCTCCATCTGCATAACGACATCCCCGGATATTTCTTGGTGGAAATAAATACGGAATCGCACAGGAAGCTAATACTACATCAATCAATTCTTCTTCCTCTAATTGATTCAAAAGAAAATACTCTGGTCTACCTTCATCAATGTTATAAGCACATGCATAGAGATCCTTCTTGGATTTTTTAATTACCTTCACATCCACAAACTCTTTTAGAAAGTCTTTTACACCTTTTTGTGAAATCAATCCAATATCTCTGGTGTCCAAGTCATTAACGATTGGATTCTCTTCAAAGCCATGCCTTGCACGCTTGATTAATAAAGGTACATATTCCTTTCGAATCCTTTCCTCATTTAGTAAAAACCGAGAGTAGGATAAACTACTCCAGCTATTCCTAACTACTTTAAAATCATTCATAGCAAAAAGTAGTGCATTGACTGAGCCAATACTGGTACCAGAGATTACCTTAATGTTATCTACAAGGTTAAGTTCCCATAATGTTTTAAATACTCCGGCTTCATATGCGCCCTTAGCACCTCCTCCTGCAAGTACCAATCCTATTCTAGGTTCTTTCATCCAATCAACCACCCATCACATACTATTTAAATATTTTTTAAGTACAATAAAGAATGAAATGACTTCGCCACTCCATAAAAAATGGCATCACTCTTTCAGTTGATGCCATTCTACTCTCTATATTGAAAAGTTGCAACTAGGAAGCACATAAAAACTCCACTTCCTAAACTAAATAAGACAAATTACCCTTACTTTTCTTATAACTCCTTTAATAAAGTTACTGCCCTTTTAATCTCTGTTTTTTCTGTTCGCCAGATACTATATTCATCAAAACCTTCTAAGCCCATAAAGATGTTCTCTTTCCGATAGACCATAGCACTATTGATGATTTTCTTCCCTGACATATGGTATGAGGTTGCGCCAGTATGCTGATATAGCTCTTTGATTACACCAGCATTAACCCCACTGCCTACTAGAATCTCAATTCTATGATTACTTAGTTGACACAAGTCCTTTAAGCACTCTTTCCCGGTTACACAGTCATTGGCCTGACCAGAAGTTAGGATAGAATCGATTCCAAGCTCTATAGCCTGTTTTAATGTTATTTGCGGATCTTTACACATATCGAATGCTCTATGTAAGGTGACTGACATATTCCCTGCTTCTTTTACTAAAGCCGCCATCTGTTGCATATTTAGTTCACCATCAGGTGGTAATATTCCTATTACAACGCCATCCGCACCAAATTTGTTATATTGTCGTACCTCTTCTTTTATTATTTCAAACTCATCCTCTGTGTAACAAAAATCTCCAAACCTTGGACGTATTAATACATGAATCTTATTATCGCAACGCTTTCGGACTTGTTGAAACATGGCAAGAGTAGGGGTAGTCCCTCCAATGATTAGATTGGCACAAAGTTCAAGCCGATTTGCACCAGCATTCGTTGCGATAACCGCAGACTCCACACTATCAACACATGCTTCTAAAATAAATTTATCCATAATAACCTCCATTCGGTCTCAATTCTACGAATTTGGGTGGCAGAATAATTATTTACACACTTAAAAACATGCCTGCTTAATATTTCATGTAAATCACACTTCTACCTTTCATTTGCAGCTTGTTTAAGCAAATAATAAATTGCTGTCACGCCAGCTCCTGTTGCGCCTTTGTCATCAAATGCATATTGTGGTGTATCACTCCATGCAGTACCAGCAATATCTAAATGAATCCATGGCAGGTCTTCACAAAATTCTTTGATAAATAATCCTGCCGTAATCGCTCCACAACAATCTGCACCAATATTCTTAATATCTGCAACATTACTTTTTATCATCTTTTCATGTTCCTTATGGTATGGAAAACGCAAATAACTTTCTTGTGCAAAAGATAGACCGTCTTCAAACATCCGGTAGAAGGAATCGTCATTGGACATTGCTCCTGCGATGGTAAATCCTAATGCTGACCACACTGCACCAGTTAAGGTTGCGATATCAAGAACCTTTGTAATACCTTCATTTCGTATTCCATAACTCATAGCATCTGCTAAAATGAGCCTTCCTTCTGCATCTGTATTTAGGATTTCAATCGTTTTACCCTGATAAGATTTGATTACATCACCAGGTAAATGGGAGGATTGTGAAATTCGATTCTCGCATAGTGGCAGACAGGCAACCACATTGATTGGAAGCTTTTGCTTTGCAATGGTTTTCATTGCTCCAACTACCGCTGCTGCTCCTGCCATATCTCCTTTGATACCAGCCATACTTTTTGCACTCTTTAGACAATAGCCGCCAGTATCACAAGTTACACCCTTTCCAATCAGTCCATAAATTTCTGAATCTTTTGGATTTCCCTGATAACGCAAAATCATAAGGCAAGGCGGATATTCACTGCTTCCTCCAATTCCAAATAACCCTTCCATTCCCATAGCTTTTAACTGACCATAAACAAGGGTTTCTACTTCCACAGGGATATCTTCTACATATTCTTTGATTGTTCTATTAAAATCCATTGGTCGCAAATGATTACCAGGTGTATTCACCATATCTCTTGCAAACTGTATGCCTTTTGCCAAATCTAAAGCTTCTCTTAGATATTCCTGTGCACTATCGGCATTTGATAATCCACCAATTTCATATTGGCATTCAAAAGAATCTTCATTCTTTAAATAACGATAAGAGTAATTACCAAGGGATAAGCCTAGCACAGCCTGAATGATAGCCTTCTCTCCAAATTTCTCTAGGAAATAAGAAAAATCAATACTACATGTTGTTATGTAATATTCTTTACACTGTTTCGCTATTTGGGCAAAGATTTCTTTTACTCCTAGTAAAGTAAGCTCTTTTTCTTTCCCACAACCGATGTATAATACTGCGCTACTCTCCTGTGGTAGATAAAAACTTTCAAGAAAAGTCCCTTTTAAAAAATTCTTTAACGGAATCGGATGTTGCTTCTCTTGTATCTCACCCTCCAAGATAAACTCCACTGTATTTGTTTGATTCATAATATCTTTTAATACTATCATAGTTAGAACACGCCTTCCTTCGTTATAAATTCTATATCATTTGACCAAAGCGTTTGCCTGAAATGTTACTTGCTTCAGATACAATAATCAGAGCTTTTGGATCTTCACGCTGAATCCTTCTTTGTATTCTCGCACAATCTGCTTTATCAGCGGCTCCCATAATGACACGCTGGGTTTCACTTGTATAGCCACCTTCCCCTTTAAGGATTGTAATCCCTTCCTTTTCTTCTAAGAAGATACATCGGATACGATCGGTACACTCACTCATTACGATGATTAGCCCTTTCGCATTTGCACTACTTATTAACTTGTTCATGAATAATCCGGCAACATAGACGGTAACAATTGCATAAAGAATGCTCTCTATATTACGATATACAATACCAGATGCCAATACAATTATGCAGTTAATACCTGAAGAAACTGTCCCAACATGCAACTGAGGGAACTTCCTTTGCAAAATTAACCCGATCAGTGTAATACCTCCTGTGTCTGAGGTTCCAAGATAAACCATTCCTTGCCCAACCCCCAGAAATGCTCCTGCAAATAAAGCGGCTAATAAAGGATTCCCCTGATAATGAGGTAAAATTGGCTCTAACAAATCAGTCATGAGGGAAAGTAGTAAGATACTACATACCGCTTTCCCTACAAATACAGGTTTAAATATCTTCTTTTTCCAAACAATTGCTAATAGTGGCAGGCTAAATAATGTACAAAACACACCAATTGGAAAGCCCGTTACATAGTTTACCAAGATAGCAATACCACTAGCCCCTCCT
>DPVV01000082.1 GCA_003526525.1 Lachnoclostridium phytofermentans
CGCTCTTCCGATCTAAGAGGTTGTAATTACGAATACAAATAAAGTCTGTGATATGATTGAAAAGATATCACCAGTCCGTCCGGATAAATGTGCTCCTGTCATTGAAGATTCTGATAAGACACTTCGTAATATCTGCTATGAGAAAGCGCATTCCATGTATGGTCCAAATCTTCCTAATGTCGTAGCGGAACGATTGGAACATGAGTTAAAATCGATTATTAACAACGGCTTTGCCGTAATGTATATCATTGCACAAAAGTTGGTATGGAAGTCGAATGAGGATGGTTATCTGGTTGGTTCTCGTGGTTCCGTTGGTTCTTCCTTTGCAGCTACGATGTCGGGTATTACAGAGGTAAATCCGCTTCCTGCTCATTATTACTGTCCAAATTGTCATTTCTCTGATTTTGAGTCAGAGGAAGTAAAAGCGTTTGGTTCCAGCTCAGGTTGTGATATGCCAGACCGTGATTGTCCTGTTTGTGGAGAACCGTTAGCTAAGGATGGACATAACATTCCGTTTGAAACGTTCCTTGGATTTAATGGAGACAAGGAACCAGATATCGATCTTAACTTTTCAGGAGAGTATCAGAGTAAGGCACATGATTATACCGAAGTTATCTTCGGTAAGGGCCAGACCTTCCGTGCTGGTACCATAGGTACGCTTGCGGATAAAACAGCATTTGGTTACGCCAAGAAGTATTATGAAGAGAAGAGCGTGCATAAGAGGGTCGCAGAGATTAATCGTATAGTGGAAGGTTGCGTTGGAGTACGAAGAACGACAGGACAGCATCCTGGTGGTATTATCGTTCTACCATTAGGAGAAGAGATTTACTCTTTTACTCCTGTACAACGTCCTGCAAATGATATGACAACGAAGACTGTTACGACACACTTTGATTATCACTCCATCGACCATAACTTATTAAAACTAGATATTCTCGGGCACGACGATCCTACCATGATTCGTATGCTTGAAGATTTGACAGGAATTGATGCGAAGACAATCCGAATGGACAATCAGAAGGTTATCTCTTTGTTTAAATCGACCGAGGCCTTAGGAATAAAACCAGAAGATATCGGTGGCTGTGACCTTGGTAGTCTAGGTCTTCCAGAGCTTGGTACCGACTTCGTTATGCAGATGTTACGAGACACGAAACCACAGAGTTTTTCGGATATGATTCGTATTTCCGGTCTATCCCATGGTACGGACGTATGGCTAAATAATACTCAAACATTGATTGCGGAAGGAAAGTGTACTCTTTCCACAGCGATTTGTACCCGTGACGATATTATGACTTATTTGATTAGTCAAGGTGTTGAGAATGGTCTTGCCTTCAAAATCATGGAGAGTGTTCGTAAAGGAAAAGGGCTTACTCCAGAGATGGAGGAAGCTATGGTTGCAAATGGAGTACCAGATTGGTATATCTGGTCTTGTAAACGTATTAAGTACATGTTCCCAAAGGCACATGCTTGCGCGTATGTTATGATGGCATTTCGTATTGCTTATTTTAAAGTATATTATCCGCTTGCTTATTATGCTGCTTACTTTAGTATCCGTGCCACAGCATTTAACTATGAGTTGATGTGTCTTGGAAGGGAGCGGCTTGATTATCATATGGCGGAATATAAGCGTCGTATGGGATCAAATGACCCTGCACAGAAGTTAACGAAGAAAGAAGAAGATACGCTAAAGGACATGAAAGTAGTACAGGAGATGTACGCTAGAGGTTTTGAATTCTTACCAATTGATGTCTATATAGCAAAAGCACATCATTTTCAGATAATTGATGGCAAATTAATGCCAGCTTTAAGCACCATCGATGGTCTAGGCGATAAAGCTGCAGATCAGGTAGTCGAAGCTGTTAAGGATGGAAAATTCCTGTCAAGAGATGATTTTAAAACAAGATGTAAAGTCAGTGGAACAGTGGTTGATCTGATGGGTGATTTGGGGTTGATGGGAGATCTACCAATGACCAATCAGATTTCCTTGATGGATTTTCTACAATAGAGTTCAATAGATTTGATTTAGAGGTAGGGCAAATGCTCTACCTCTTTTTCTGTGAGATGGGGAATGTAGTTAAGTAGCACATGATTAGTGATTTGCAGAAAAACGAAAAAGAAAGACCTATATTTTGGTTATGGATATAAAAATGCATATGAAACCGATTACATATTTATATTAGGAAAAACATAAATAATGATATAAAACACTTGAAAACTTATTTTTTGAGCTTTTATTCAGAAATTGCACATCATTCCTATTTATGCAAATAGTACAAATAAGAAAGTATAAACATTGAAAATATGAACAATAAGTAAAAATAAGTTGACATATATAGGAATAAATAGTAATATATGAATATGAAATGGGTTTCATACATGCCGAAATGCTTATTTAATAGTAAAAATGCACAACTGACAGAAAATGGAACTGAAAAAATAAGGAGGAGTAAAAGTGAAAAAAAGAAAATCAGCTACCATTCAGTCTATTCCTATAGTGAATAAGAGAACTTTCTGGCAGAATGTAGTGAAGTACCGTATTTTGATACTCATGTGCCTGCCGGCAATCATATTTTTCTTTGCGTTCAGCTACATGCCATTACCGGGAATTTGGGTAGCATTTGTAAAGTATAATTACCGTTTGGGAATATTTAATAGTCCTTTTGTTGGACTAAAAAATTTCGAATTCCTGTATACGTCTGGGAAGTTGTTTGAATTGACCAGGAATACGATATTATACAATTTAGCGTTCATTATATTGGGAAATTTGGTAGCTATTATTATTGCAATCCTTTTAAATGAACTAAGAAGCAAATGGTTCAAAAAAGTTTCGCAGACCATGATGTTCTTACCTTATTTTATCTCTCATGTATTGGTAGGCTTTCTAGTATACAACATTCTCAATTATGATACCGGTTTTGTAAATACCATTCTAACCAATTTTGGATTGGAAAAATGGGCACCGTATTCCGATGCTGGGGTTTGGCCAGTTATCCTTGTCATTGTGCAGCTGTGGCAGGTCAGTGGATACAATTCAGTTGTATATTTTGCAGCAGTTATGGGAATTGATTCTGAGATCGTTGAAGCAGCAAGGGTGGACGGGGCGAATGGCTTCCAAAAGATTAAGTATATCATTTTACCGTCCTTAAAGCCTACGATGATTATCTTGCTCCTGTTTGCAATGGGTGGTATTGTGAAAGGAAACTTTGGATTATTTTATAATATTATAGGGTCAAATTCATTGTTATACCCAACAACCGATATCATTGAAACTTATGTATACCGTGCAACCATTACGAACTTTAACTTTTCTACTGCATCGGCTATAGGGCTATATCAATCCATTATAGGATTCCTTATGGTCATGGGATGTAACTTTGTAGTTAAGAAAATAGACAAGGACTATGCGTTATTCTAGGAGGTAATAAATAATGTCTGATACATCTAAAGTAAAAAAAGGAGTAAAAGTTAAGCTGGATATTTCAGATAAGATTATCCGCAGCATTGGATACTTTATGGCAGGCTTTTATGCAATAGCTTGTGTAATTCCGTTCCTTCTTATCGTGGGAACTTCCTTTAGCTCGGAAGCTGTGGTGCGTATATCCGGTGTATCGCTGATACCTAAGGATTTTACGACCTATGCATATGGCCTAATTTTTCAAGGCGGAACCGTATGGGGGTCTTACGTAGTAACAATTGTTATGACAGTCCTTGGTACATCACTCGGACTATCTATAATTGCCATGACTGGTTATGCGTTACAAAGAAAAGATTTTCCTTTTCGAAATGGGATTTCCTTCTACATATATTTTACCAGCTTATTTTCTGCAGGTCTTGCACCTTATTATCTGTTAATGACTCAGACCTATCACCTGAAGGATAGTTATTTTGCGGTATTCCTACCGTTATTGATGACCCCATGGCTGATTATCTTGATGAAGAATTTTGTGAGGGATATTCCTCATGAGATAACAGAGTCTGGTAAGATAGACGGAGCCGGAGATATGAAGGTATTCATATCCCTTATTCTTCCGATGCTAAAGCCTGCGCTGGCAACGATTGGACTGTTTTTAGCAATCGGGTACTGGAATGAGTGGTATCAATCATCCCTTTTCTTAAGTTCAAGGGTAAAGTATAGGCCTTTACAGTACAATCTATATGAGGTTATCAATAAAGTACAGATGCTTCAAAATTCTGTCGCAGGATCACATGTTATTTTGCAAAATATGCCTACAGAAACACTTAAGATGGCAACTGCAGTAGTTTCTACTGGGCCGATTATTTTCCTTTATCCGTTCGTTCAGAAGTACTTCATCAGCGGTATTACCGTTGGTGCGGTCAAAGGCTAACAGGATGTGACTAAAAGATGTTAATTCTGTTATGGAATTTACATAAATTTTAATATCAAAGGGAGGAATTAAAATGAACAAATTTGGCAAAAAGACTCTAAGTTTTTTGTTAGCAGGCATTATGGTTCTTAGTTTAACGGCCTGTGGTGGTTCAAAAAAGACAGCAACGGATCCAAGCACTACAGGGAAAACAGATCCCGTAGTAACTACTGGCAAGGGAGATACTGCTTCAAAGATTGATACTTCCGAGCATGTAAAGATTGTATATATGACAACAGGTGACCCAAAGAGCAATGGAGCTACCGAAGCGATGCTAGAGAAACTTAACAAGATTTTGACAGATAAAGTAAATGCAGAACTTGAGATTTATTACATAGGATGGACGGATTACCTTTCCAATTACAATTTGACTTTGGCTCAGATGGATGGATCTGTAGACCTTGTGGGAACAGCTACTGACTGGCTGGACGCATGGCCGAATGCACAAAATGGTGCTTTCTTAGAACTCAGCGAAGATATGCTTGCTACCTATGCACCACAGACCTACGCACAGGTTCCTGCAGAAGACTGGGATAAATGTAAATTTAACGGGAATATCTATTTAATGCCAGAAGATAACTTTACCCAGTGGACGAATCACGGTTTTATCTACCGTGGCGACTGGGCAGCAGAAGCAGGGCTTACAAATGGTGTACATAACTGGGAGGATATGACAACCTATTTTCAGGGCGTGAAGAAAAATCATCCAGATGTAATTCCATGGGACAGTAACGCAAAACAGACCATAGAGATGCCGGTAGGCTGGATGACTTCTCATACGAACTTCGTACCTACTGAGGGTATTGTTGCAGGCAGAATCTTCGGCGGAACCAAGGATAATTTATATACATTAGGATCCCCATTCTATGAAGGTGATGAATTAATAGAATTTGCTAAATACATGAAGCAGTGGGATGAAATGGGTGTTTGGAAAACAGATGTATTAAATAATGAAGCAGCGAAAGCAGAAGAAGAAATGTACATTGGTCAATCTGCGTCTACCCAGCATCATACGAATACGTGGCTTACGGATGTTGGTTTTAAAATGAATACGAAACAACCAGGTTCCGACACTAGCTTCTTCTGGTTTGGAGAAGAGATGGGCAATGTCGTAAGTTTAAACATTACCCACGGAGCGATGGCAGTTTCCGCAGCTTCCAAAAATCCAGAAAGAGCGTTAATGGTATATGATTTGCTTAGAAATGATCCAGAATGCTACAAACTGATTAACTATGGAATTGAAGGCGTTCAGTACGAAATGACACCAGAAGGCTACATGAAACAGCCAGAAGGTTATAGTACTGAGAAGGATGAAATTGTTACCAACTACTGGTGGGGAAGAAATGATTCTCTAGAACTTAAGCTAGAGGGAAGAAGCTGGGATAAATATGACGCTCTCTGTGCGGAATATGACAAGGTTAAGATACAATATCCTTATGGACAGTTTATTCCAGATATGACCGACATTCAGGCGAAAGTTGACAATATCAATGAAATTCATACCAACTATATGAAACAGATAACATACGGCAAATATAAAGGCACAGCAGAAGAGATTGTTGCTGAATATAGAAAAGCATTAAAGAATGCTGGCTTTGAAGAAGTATTAAGTGAATTACAGGCTCAGATGGACGCATTATATAAATAAACACATTT
>DPVV01000011.1 GCA_003526525.1 Lachnoclostridium phytofermentans
ACTTCATAGAAACATTATGTTACTAAAATGAAACATGAATTAGTTACGTTATGTATGTTCATCAAATTATATTGATATATATATGTTATTATATTAATCAATTCATTATATGTCAATATTAATTTTATACTTATCTAATTGTATTTAAACTAAAAGGCGATAGAAAGCATAACATCCTTTCTATCGCCTTTTATAATAAATTTGTAGCACTCATTAAAACAGACCATTATGGTCTATAACCCTTTGACTTCATCAAGACCCCATACGCCATCGCTAAAATAACAATCTGTTAATGGTATCGTATGAAAGAAAGGCTTCCTTGAATGCTTTTTTTCATAATGTCATCCTACTTATAATCCTCTACATCAAATTCTCGGTTCCTAAAATAATACTTTCGGTCTTCCTCTGTAATTTGACGAATCACACGACATGGATTTCCCACAGCAATCGAATTATCCGGAATATCCTTTGTAACTACACTACCAGAACCAATCACAACATTATTCCCGATATGAACATCTGGATTAATAACAACATTCCCTCCTACCCAAACATTATCCCCAATGGACACTGCGATTCCATATTCATACCCAGAATTTCTTGAATCAGGATGGATAGGATGACCCGCAGTATAGATTGCTACATTCGGAGCAAACATTACATTATTTCCTATCGTAACTTTACCAACATCAAGAATGACACAATTAAAGTTAGCATAAAAGTCCTCTCCAACCTCAATATTGTATCCATAGTCACAATGAAACGGTGCTTCTATATGAATATTCTTTCCCGTCTTTCCTAAAATTTCTCGCAATAATTTTTGCTGCTTATCCACTTCAGACGGTAAACTATGATTAAACTCATGGATTTTCATTCTACAATTCAATCGCTCCTCGCTTAATCCATCCATCCAAGCTTTATAAGGAAGCCCTGCTAACATACGCTCTTTTTGATTCATAATGACTCCTATCTGCGTGCTTTATCACGCATACAAACTATAAAATGTACGCGCATAACGTAATTTTACTTTTCCCTCCCCTTCAAGAAAACCCCAAAATTAGAATACCTCTTTAACGAATTACAGTCAAGTTTTATAAACTCCCATGTCTCCTCATATTCACCCTTTACTGCTAAATCGTTCTCTTGAAAAAATCTCGCAAACTCCTCTGGTTTCTTATAAAAGTGATTCTCAAATTCCTCCGCCAACCGTTCTTTTTCTTCACGCGTTAGATTTGGATTATTATGAAGAACATGATCCATATTTGAAGAAAAGTAATACACATGATAAGGAATCGTTCTCCAAACTTTTTCTATCGATAACATTCTCTCTATTACATCTGACTTTTGTTCGTTACGCTCTTTGATATTCTTTGGATCAGGTGTTAAGATTTCTTCTTGCTCGTATTTTATATGAGAAGAGCCTTCCTCCACCTTCGTAGCCTTTTTGATATGCTCCTCTGGTATAAACGCACCATCCGTATCAATGATATGAACTACCTCGTAGAAATCTTTCGGTTTAAAGATGCTCCCGCTAAAATCTTTCACAATAGCACCAATACGTTCATTTATATTTTTCACGCTGGTCCCATATCGTGATGTGATGTCTCCATGAGTTAATGCAAAGTGTACCGATGCTTCCTCAAGCAGATCACTTAGGCAAATGGAGAGACTGGTTTTATCATGGATTCCTTCTACAATAAATAAAATAATTTTTTTACTTTGCATCGCTATCACCTGCCATCTTGAATGCTCTTCTTATAACATAAGGATTGGTCCTCTCATAGATACATTCCTTCTGTCCTCCAAGAACGATGTCATGAAAATAAAAATCACGTAAATTCTGATTCGCTCTTACATTTTTAAACCTAATATAACGATGTTTTTCATTTGTTGTAGTAAATAAAATGTTTTTCTTATTCAGTACTTCAAGAGGTCGTAAATTATGAGAAGTAAAAATGAGTTGCCCTTGCCCTGACTCCTCAAACATTTGCAGGATCTCTCCTAGTAAGAACTCAAAAATTCCACTGTCAAGCTCGTCAATTGCAACCGTTACCGATGCATCCCTAAAGCCAAGTATCACTGTATAAAGAATAGAAATTAGCTTCTTGATACCATCGGATTCGTACTGAAGTAAGATCTCATTCTCTCCTCTTCTTGCAAGCAATTGAGTCTCTATCAGCTTTTCTCCATTCTCCCCTATCTGTTCCTCTAGCTCTACCAAACGAATGCTTAGGCCTGGTACCAACTCTCCAAGAACTACATTAACTAGCTCAATCTTTTGTTGAATGGCTGGTGTTAAATCTTTCGGCAGTAAGGACGTCCCATTTAGTTTTAAACTTCCATAGAGCATCGATACTGATTTTTTATCTTCTAAGACAAAAGAAAATGGTAGTGCAATATTAGCATTGATTACACCACTCTGGACATTGCTGATGATGTGAAGCTGATAAGTTGCATAGTAATTGAGTAGATGAATTATGGTATGAAACTCTGTGTTATTTGATTTAGTTTCCGATAATATTTCTTTTGAGAAAAGATAAGAAATCCCATTC
>DPVV01000010.1 GCA_003526525.1 Lachnoclostridium phytofermentans
CCGTTATCAGTATTTTGATATTTATTATAATGGCAACGTTAACATTATTAACCTATCGTCGTACAGGTTCTTATAAAGATGAGGAGGCATTCCAATAATGAAAAGACAAACTATGAAAATGAGACAATCAATTACTAACTTTATTGTCCATGTGTTTTTAGCCGTCCTTGGATTTATATGGGTTTTACCTATCTTCTTTGTAATATTAACTTCGCTACGTAAAGAAGCTGGACAATATAAAAGCTATATTTTCCCAAGAGCTTATACACTGGATAATTACAAAAATCTTTTTAACCAAGCAAGCAGTTTAACATTTGGCAGATGGTTTATCAATACTTTAATTGTAGCTATCTTCACTTGTATTTTTTCTGCATTCTTTGTATTATGTGTATCTTATGTTATGTCAAGATTAAGATTTAAAATGCGTAAGAAATTTTTAAATATTGCCATGATTTTAGGAATGTTCCCTGGTTTCATGTCCATGTATGCGATTTACTTTATATTAAAGGGATTTGGTATGCTGGAAGCGGGACCCCTTAAATTAGTAGCACTGGTCATGGTATATTCGGGTGGCGCAGGGTTAGGTTTCCTAGTGGCAAAAGGTTTTTTTGATACCATACCTAAAACCATTGATGAGGCTGCATTTATTGATGGAGCAACGAAATGGGATGTATTTCGTAAAATCACAATACCTTTATCAAAACCGATTATTGTTATAACTATTTTGAACGCCTTTATGGCACCATGGGTAGATTACATTTTCGCAAAAGTTATCCTTGGTCAGGATAGAAAATATTATACCGTTGCCATTGGCTTATGGACCATGTTAGAGAAAGAGTTCGTTGAATATTATTATACCCAGTTCTTTGCAGGCTGTGTATTAATATCAATTCCAATTGCAATTCTTTTCTTAAATATACAAAGATTCTATGTAGAAGGTGTATCTGGTGCCGTAAAAGGTTAAAACTGATTGAATCATAAAAAAATATAATTATGCTATAACATTCGGAGCTTGAGTATCCGCTTTAAAGAATAGTAAAAGAAGTACTGTAAAGCTTTCGTTTCAGTACTTCTTTTTATATCCAAGTGTGATAATAAAAATTTTTGTAAAGAAAATCGCGAAACTATTCGCTTTGCATCGGTATCTTGGAGGAGGATTGGTGATGAAGAAGAGAATTTTATTGATAAGCTGTCTTATGTTTGTCCTGTTAGCGGTAAGCGGGTGTAAAAAGGCTGATATAAATAAGAATCCGTCTGACTTAAATCAGGAAGATAGTCAAAAGGAAAAGGAAGAAAATGCTGAAGTCACACCGGAAGGGGAAATGTCTCAGGAAGAAACTAAGGCAGTTGTTCCTTATGATTATGTGCAGGATTTAAATATAATTGATGATAACTACCGTAATTTTTATGAAATATTTGTTTACTCTTTTTATGACAGCAACGGTGACGGCATTGGAGACATAAATGGTGTTATATCCAAGTTAGACTATATTAATGATGGCAATGATGAGACGGATACAGATTTGGGCTTTAACGGGATTTGGCTTATGCCTATTATGCCCTCAACCACATATCATAAATATGATGTGACGGACTATTACGATATTGATTCTCAGTATGGAACATTAGACGATTTTAAAAGGTTGATCTTGGAATGCCATAAACGTGGAATTAATTTAATTATTGATTATGTATTCAATCATACCTCATCAAAACATCCATGGTTTTTAGAAGCAGTTTCTTATCTGGAAAGCTTGAAAGAGGGAGAAGAACCGGATTTAGAAAAATGTCCTTATATAGGATACTATCATTTTACGAAAGATTACAATGGTAGTAAAACATACTATAAGGCAGGAAACTCAGATTGGTATTACGAAGGCGTCTTTTGGGATCAGATGCCGGATTTAGCACTGGAAAATGAAAATGTCAGAAAAGAACTAGAGGATATAGCTAAATTCTGGCTTGATCTTGGTGTAGACGGATTCCGTCTAGATGCAGCGAAAGAATATTATTCTGGGGAAAAAGATAGAAATATTGAAGTACTTAAGTGGTTTACAGACTATGTAAAAAGTGTGAAAGAAGATGCCTATATTGTCGCGGAAGTCTGGGAGGGAGAGGCTACTATAGCAGCTTATTATGAAAGCGGAATTCCAAGTTTATTTAACTTCCCACTTTCCCAACACAATGGATTAATTACAAACACAGCAAGAAGATTGGGTGCTTCTTCTGGAAAAGATTTTGCTAAAACTTTGATTCGATTAAATAAGGAATATAGCAAGGGTAACTCTAAGTTTATCGATGCTCCATTTATCAGCAACCATGATACCACAAGAATATCTGCCCAATGTATCAATAATGAAGATCAAATGAAAATGTCAGCTGGTATGTTATTGACCATGAATGGCAGTCCATATGTCTATTACGGTGAAGAAATCGGTATGAATAGTATGGGAAGCAAGGATGAGAATAAAAGGTTACCTATGCAGTGGTCAGTTGCAGATACCAAGGGAATTACTACTCCGCCGGTTAATTCAGACTCTGTAGAGCAGAAGTTGCCTCCTGTAGATGAGCAAATGAAAGATCCTCTATCACTTTATAATTACTATAAGAGGGCAGTGAGAATACGTAATGAGAACCCGGAAATTGCAAGAGGAGATATGAGTGTAATTGAAGAACTATGCACAAAAGATATCAGCGCAATTAAAAAGGTATATAAAGATAGTGAAATTGTGATTCTTTATAATATTAATACAGAACCAGCGAACATTTCGTTAAAAGACGCAGGTCTTACAGATTTGGATATCAGAGGATACTTATCCGTGGATGGAAATGCAGTTACAATATCGGAGGGTGTTGTATCAATGCCGAAGTATTCCATAGTTATATTAAAATAAAAGATAGTATCGAT